>NZ_JADBUP010000155.1:0-8920 GCF_020245605.1 Microcystis sp. M061S2
ACAAAGAAGTATTTACCGATGTCACGGAAGGAGAAAGGCATGAAAGCGATTTAGTCGCACAAGTTAAGTTTCGCGGAAAAGAATCTTTTTTTCTGATTCATCTGGAGGC
The DNA here is from genome assembly GCF_020245605.1 of Microcystis sp. M061S2. Classification (NCBI taxonomy): domain Bacteria; kingdom Bacillati; phylum Cyanobacteriota; class Cyanophyceae; order Chroococcales; family Microcystaceae; genus Microcystis; species Microcystis sp. M061S2. Next base: position 110 of record NZ_JADBUP010000155.1, read on the forward strand.
GCAGCAAAGTTCTCGAAAATGGTTTAACCGGCGAATGTTTACTTATTTTGCTCGCTTTCATGAGAAATTTGTCTTACCGATTTATCCCATTGTAATTTTTTCTTATTCAAAGCCAAAAAGAGAAGCAATTAGTCAATATGTAGTCGATTTTCCCGATTTTAAGGTATTAAAATTTAACTATCAAGTCGTGCAGTTAAATCGATTAAATTGGCGAGATTTTCTCAATCAGCCGAATCCGGTTGCTTCAGCTTTGATGGCGAAGATGAACATTGCTGAGAAAGAGCGAGCTAAGGTTAAGGCGGAATGTCTGCGCTTGTTAATTACTTTAAAGTTAAATCCTGCGAAAATGCAATTAATTTCCGGATTTATCGATACTTATCTCAATCTAAATCCGGTCGAAGAGATACAATTTCAACAAGAGATTAGCACATTTAGTCAACCCGTACAGGAGGGAGTTATGCAAATTACCACCAGTTGGATGCGTCAAGGTATTGAACAAGGTATCGAACAAGGTATCGAACAAGGTATCGAACAAGGTATTGAACAAGGTATTGAACGGGAAAAGACATTGATTCTTCGTCAACTTAAACGCAAGTTAGGGGAGATTAATCCTTCATTGGAAAATAAAATCATGGGGTTAAGTATTGATGATGTCGAAGTATTAGGAGAAGCTTTATTCGATTTCTCTACGGTTGAAGATTTAATCAATTGGTTAAATACTTTAACTGCTTAGTTTTGACGTTAGCGTTCGCCTTCTGACAACAACCCACTAAAATTGTCATAATGAAACAGACAACCGCTAATTATGATGAACCTTGCAAAGAAGCATTAACCGAGTATTTTGAGGCGTTTTTACATTTCTTCTTTCCTGAAGTTCACCAACTAATTGATTGGACAAAAATTCCCGAATCCCTAGAAAAAGAACTCAAACGGATTACCGCTTCAGCAAAGACAAAAAAACGTTTCGCTGACAAACTCTATTCAGTTATCAGTTACCAGTTATCAGTTATCAGTGACTAATTGGAAACAAGTAGCAATCCCTTTGCTATAATCGTCATGGCACATCTGAAAACAAAAGCAACTACTGGGAAGCTGCCACAACGGGAACAGTGGAAGTGGAAGTTAATCAGGGGATTATATGAAAAGGAGTTCGAGAGAGAACAGATAATTAAACTGTTTGAAATCATCGACAATATGATGACTTTGTCCCCCGAATTACAGTCAAGTTTAGAGAGTAAAATCAAACAATTTGAGGAGGAAAAAACCATGCCTTTAATGAGTAATATGGAATTGCGAGGAATAGAACAGGGTAAGAAGATTGGCAAGGAAATTGGGGTGTTAGAAAATAGCCGCGATGACATAAAAACAGTTTTAACTGTGCGGTTCGGACAGATTTCTTCAGAAATTGAAGAGATGATTGACAAAATCACTAACCTTGCTCTCTTAAAAGAGATACTAAAATCAGCAGTTACCGCTAATTCTCTCGCAGAATTTAAGCAGTCTTTGGCAAAAATCCAATAAGAACATCTTACTCTAGGGTGCTGCACTGCCCACCCATTCACCTTTAAACCCTTATTTAATGGTGGTGGGCAATGCCTACCCCGGGAAAAACTACGGGGTGAGCGATATCGGTCCTCGGGCCTTTAAACGAATCCCGCACTGGCCTGTCGCGGAGGAGCGTGCGAGCCGGTAATCGGTAGAGCGCCCCGTGGTTTTGTCCTTAACGGTGAAAGTGATCGAGCCATCTGACGACTGTTCGATACCGGCCGGTCCGTCTAGAAAAGCTCCCTCTCGAACGGTAGCGACCGGTTTAAAAGTGCCTTGTATTTCCACAAAAAGGGACTGACGGGTAATTCCCCACAACGGCTCCTTATCCACTTTTTGAAACAAACTCAACCAACTTCCGGCGAGTGTCTTGGGAACAGCGATCGCTATCGCCAGTGGCCCTGCTTTTATTTCCCTAAGAAAAGGATCGCGGAAACGACCAGCGTTAGTTACGAAAGTTCTCCCAGAGTGAGTGCTGTCGATGTACCACCCAGTTATACCGTTCCGACTCCGCGCACTTTCTCCTGAAAGTATGGTGGTGACAGTAATCCCATCGTAAAAGAACAACTCATCTTTTATGCCTCTGAGCAAAATACCTCGTAATCGCGGGACATCATAAACAGGGTAAACAAGACTAGCACCCCGTGCGATCGACCCCATCTCTTTCGCTTTTCCAGCAATGATCTCCAAGGTGGTGAGGGATGATCGTCCCCAAAATGTAGCGAGATGACCAGTGATCAATACGCGATCCAACGCCTGGCTGTAAACTCCCTGAGCGAGGAGACAATTACCCCAGAAACGATGCCAAAACGAGCAGGGTCGCTCGTAGAGTTCGGGAAGTGCCTTCGGTGTACCAAGGGTAGGGGGGTTAGCATTCAGATCGAGCCGGGCCATGTAATCGATTTGTCCTCCATCGATCCAGAGCCAACCATCTTGTGTCGAAACCAGAGCGTCAATCTGGCCGTAATCGTATTGCGGGGCCTTCACTGATACGAGAGGCGTTGCAGCGCCTTTCCGTTTCAGTAGCAGGGTATCGACACCGGAGACGACCACCTCCAACGATTGGCCCCGCGTTGGGATTGTTACTCGTGCTGTTTTATTCGGGGATAATGTTAATCTCGTCTCGGGTTTTCGCTCTACTGGTGAGAGGCAATATTTATCTAAAGGTTCGGCTATAACTCGCGGAACGTTAGCGACGAGAATTAAAAAAACAATCGAAAAATAGGTCGCCACCCATTCCGATAATCATCCCGACCACCCCAAGAATGGCTAAATAACATAAGCGGTTTCTGTGACATTTTCCCGACGCTGATTGCCTGCCTTCTCGACTTGTCCTTAACCTACAGTACCACTACTGGCAATCCCGAAGTTAAGCAACCGACCACACATCATCAGGTAAATTAAATCAAGTTTATTGTGCTTAATTAGTAAAACTTATGCAAAAAAAAAATAAAGATAACTTATATGTATTGACGAGACAAAAAAATGCTACTAGGATAGTAACAAGGATTAATTAAAGAGTTGACGGTCTCCGATGGCAATCATTTAGAATCCTTTGATATAGTGTACCTGCGTGGGTCTTGTGTCGTTAAGCCCAATCTAGTATCTAGTCCAGCTAGTTAAGCTGTTGACCAAGTATAGGAGGTTAAGAATCAATGAACTCTATCGACCCAATTCTCAAAAACAATCTTGTTGGCATATTGGATAGACGTAATTTATTCGCTTTAACCCTAATCTCAATTATTACAAGTGGAAACGCTATGGCAACTGTTCCAGCAATCAGGAGTAATTCGTGTCGGCTTTACAATGCTTACCTCTTAAACGGTCAAATCTACTCAGATTCACAAGGAATTGTGATCAATGGCGAATATCCAACAGCTTCTTCAGAAACAGACTGCCGTAAACAATGCCAAGCTGAACAAAAGGATCGAACTCAAGATTTACCTAAAATATATACCTTAAAAGTTGAATGTTTTTATGGAAAAAAATCACTTTACAAAGATTCCATTAGCCCTCATTCTCAGTGACAACAAAAATTAAAAATAAACCTGAGTTACGATGATTAATAATTTTCAACTTTTTGAGCAAGCTAAATAATACTTCACTTTATCAAATACGGGAGGTTAAGGATCAATGAACGCTATCAACTTAATTCTCGAAAACAATCTTGTTGGCGCAGTCGATACAGGTGAGTTATATATAAATGCGATTTTATTATCAGCGTTAGACCAGGTACGGCTGTCTCTCAAAGATTTCGCCAATGCACCAGATTTTTTGCCCAAGATACAGTTGGCATTTGGGGATAGTTTTGCGCCCCAGACTGCTTTTGCCTTAGCACAGGATTGGGCAAAAGGCGATGTAACTATCCCTTTGATTAAGATTCTTCCCGATGGAACTCTTAATGGTGCTTATGGAGTATATGCAGGTGCGACAAATACGATTTATCTTTCTGAAGAATTCCTTCGCGAGAATACAATCTCATCGATAACAAGCGCAGTTCTAGAAGAGTTTGGTCACTCTATAGATGGACTACTCAATGACTCAGACTCTCCGGGTGATGAAGGGCAGATTTTTGCTGCACTAGTTCAAGGGATACCTCTACCTGAATCAGAATTGCAAGCTTTAAAGCAAGAGAATGATTTCGCCACGATATTTATAGACGGTCAAGAAGTTCTGATTGAAAAAGCAACCGTTTCAGATAGCGGTGGTTTTGAAGGAAGCCGACAAATAGTTATACTGGAATCAAAAGGTGGTGGCGTAGCTAAATTTACTTATCAACACTTTACTATTCCTGACCAGTTTATTATCCGTTACGAAGGAAGGGAGTTACTCAATACAGGTTTTGTGGGAGGTGGAAGAACTGGACAGGTTCAGATTCCAAAAGGCAATTCCAATCAGTTAGAAGTGATTGTAGCTACTAATAATCAGGGAACTGCATGGAACTATACCGTAACTACTGAGACTTGTCCAGATACGGGTCCTTTCGTACTTGAGCTAGTTGGCGGTAAATTCAAGGACGCTGACGGAGATGGTGACTGCGAGGGTCAGGGAACTATATATATTGGCAGAAAAGACGGGATTTCCCGAATGCTGAAAGTGGATGGAACGGTTGAATATACTGATAAAAAGATTAGTGTTAATGGCATCGTTACTTCTGTCATTGGTGCAGGAGTTGTTAAAACCAATCCTCTGTTTCAGGGTCAATTTGATCTGAATATTGGCAGCGGAACAACATCGTCATTTAAAGAAACTGGGAAGTTAGCAACTGAATATACCCTTGGTGGCTTAGATGTTGATTTTAGTGGCATAACGATAAATCGAAATGGATTAGCTCTTGGCGCAAAATTCAAGTTACTAGAAGAAATTGGGTTTCCTGAATTTCCTTTTAGTGGTTCTGACGCACTCTTAATTAGTCAAAATAACGTAACGTTTGGCTCTAGTGTTAAGTTTTCTTTGCCTAATTTCAAAGATTTTAAATTATTTAAGTTCTTGCCGATTAAGAAATTATCAAATTTTTCAATTGAATATATTGCACCTGAAGATAAAATCAAAATTCAAGGTAAGTTAGTTATTGACGATTTCACGAAAACAGAAAAATTAGGAACAATTACTGCCGATCTTGCGGGTAGTAACTCTATCGAAATTCAAGGTGGCAAAGCAGATATCAAAGGTTCTCTTGCTGTTGAGACTGATCTCAAACTCGTTAAAGGATGGGGATTAAAAGAACTCAAACTGAATATCGATACTAAGAACAAAGATATTGGAGGAAGCACAAAAATAGAGTTTCCTTTTAAAAAAGCAATTCCTCCAGGCAATGCTGAAGCTACTACCGAACTTGGTTTTAAACTTCCAATTCCTCCCCTAGAGCTTAATAAAGTATCTTTAGATGTAGATAATCTAAACATACCAATTCCTCAGTTTCCTTTAGTCTTTTTTCAAGGTTTCAATGGAAGTGTAGAAAATTTAGCTAAATCCGATCCCGACCCAATAGAGTTTGCTGGGGGTGTAAAAGCAACACTTGGCCCGCAGCTTGATGTTCCTCTTTTAGGTCGTTCTGCACTCATTCGCGTAGATTTAAATGGCCAAATCAGTTCGGAGCAACTTAGCGGAACCGGACAAGTTATTATCCTTAACGAAAAAATAGCCAAAGCTGACGGAACATCTACTCTTAATTGGAACAACAAGTTTTATGAGACTAAAGGTAATTTTTCTCTTCTTGATGGTCTGATTCAAACCAGTAGCGGCTTTAAAGTTGGTTCCAGCTTTGATGTCAATATGTCAGGAGTAGCTAAGGTTAGTATTCCCAACTTTATTCCGCTATTTGGTGGAACTCAAATTTCTAGCGGTAACTTCTTACTTGACTTCAGCAATGACGGTAATCTATCCAATGATTTTGCCGCCGGTTGGGGTACTATAAATATTCAGAAGCTGGGATTTGAAATCAATGTAGTTGTAGGAGTCAAAGGGTATTTTAATGGCCGATTTGAAAGAATTGGGGCAAAAAATATTCCACCAATAGGGAGTTTTGCCATTGCTCCAGACACAGATTGGATTCTTCTTAGTGCTGATTGGGAAAATGCAGTAACAGGAAATATACCAGTACAGATTGAAACTCCAGATGGCACTATTATTAATGAATCTGACTTTGCCGCCAATAATATTGCTGTTGTTGAAGAACTGAGCGACTCAACAACAAAGGTAGTGGTTATTTTCAATCCTCAACCTGGTATTTGGGATATTAATGTTGTTGATCCCACTGGTTTAGGAGCAGTTAAATATACTGCAGCAACTGATTCTTTCTTGCCTACTATTGATATAACTTCCCCTGCGACAGATGTTGGTGGAAGAGAGGTAACTATTAATTACAATGCCTTTGATGCCGACTCTAATGCTGAAGTTAAACTGTTTTACGATACAGATAATCAAGGATTTGATGGCATACTAATTGCTGGTAATTTATTAGAAAATGATGGTGCTGGCAGTTTCCTTTGGAATACTGAAGGCATTCCTACAGGTGATTATTTCATCTATGCTATGGTCATAGATGAAAATAATCCTCCCGCCTTTGATTATTCCCAGGGTCGAGTAAGAATTACCGAAGAAGCAGATTTATCAGTTACTCAGACTGTCAATCCAGGCTCGGTAGTTGCAGGAAAGAATCTAAGTTACAAAGTGACAGTAACCAATAATGGTTCGATTGATTCCAAGAACGTAACTTTAGTCGAAACCTTACCAGCCGAAGTCACCTTTGTTTCTTCGACTACTACACCTTCACAGCAGTCTGGTAATACTCTCACTTTCGAGCTAGGAGATTTAGCACAAGGAGCAACTAAAACCTTTGATATTATCGTCACCGCACCCTCAACACCAGGAATAATTACTGCAACGGCTGCTGTCAACAGCACGACCTTCGATCCTGACTCAACAAATGATGTCGATATTTTAACTACTACTGTTGAAGAGATTCCTCCTGAAATCTCTGATCTCTCAGTAACCAGAACCGACGCTACAGGAGCAGTCGCTCTAGGACAACAGTACACCTATGCTCTAACTGTCACTAACAACGGACCCAGTACGGCAAACAATCTGATTCTCACGGAAAATTTACCATCAGGAGTGAATGTCATCAGTGCCACGGCTAAGGTCAATACCAATTCCAGCGGCGTTGTCACGGCTAATTTAGGGAGTCTTAACAGTGGTGACACCATCACGGTTAATCTGACTGTTAGTTCCTTTGTTGCAGGTGACCTTATCAGCACAACTAACGTCAGTGGCAATGAAAACGACTTTAATTCATCTAATAATTCGCTCATTAGTACAAAAACTGTCAATTCAATCATTCCTGCCAATATAGATCTGGAGTTGGCTCAAACAGTTAATAACCCTAATCCTCAGATAGGAAATCAAGTTACTTTCACCCTTACTCTGACCAATAAAGGACCTGGAACTGCTACTGCTATCCAGGTAAGAAATCTATTACCGACTGGACTAAGTTTCATCTCGGCATTAGCTGAACAGGGTATCTACGACAGCAGTACAGGCATCTGGGATGTGGGTAATATGCGGGATAATCTCAGCCGCACCCTAACAATTAAGGCTCAAGTCAACAGTGGCGGCTCCCTGACTAATACGGCTGAAGTAACGGCTGTTTTTGAAGCTGACATTGATTCTACTCCCAATAACAATAATCCCAATGAAGACGATCAAGCTTCAGTTATTGTCACTATTGGCACCGATGAAACTCCTAGTAATCAAGCTCCGACAAATTTAGCCTTAAGTGCGACAACAGTAAATGAAAATGTTGCCCCCAATACAGTAATTGGAACATTTTCCAGCACAGACCCCGATACTGGTAATAGCTTTATCTATAGTTTAGTTACAGGAACAGGAGATACAGATAACTCAGCATTCTCGATTGTAGGGAATCAATTACAGATTAATAATTCCCCAGATTTTGAAACCAAGAATAGTTACAGTATTCGGGTAAAAACCACAGACCAAGGGGGACTAAGTTTTGAGAAAACCTTGACAATTACTGTCAATGATGTTAATGAAACTCCTAGTAATCAAGCTCCCACAGATTTAGCATTAAGTGCCACTACAGTAAATGAAAATGTCCCTGTTAATACAGTAATTGGAACATTTTCTAGCACAGACCCCGATACTGGTAATAGCTTTATCTATAGCTTAGTTACAGGAACAGGGGATACAGATAACTCAGCATTCTCGATTGTAGGGAATCAATTACAGATTAATAATTCCCCAGATTTTGAAACCAAGAATAGTTACAGTATTCGAGTAAAAACCACCGATCAAGGGGGACTAAGTTTTGAGAAAACCTTGACAATTGCGGTAAATAATGTTAATGAAACTCCTAGTAATCAAGCTCCGACGGATTTAGCATTAAGTGCGACCACAGTAAATGAAAATGTCCCTGTTAATACAGTGATAGGAACATTTTCCAGCACAGACCCCGATAGTGGTAATAGCTTTACCTATAGCTTAGTTACAGGAACAGGAGATACAGATAACTCAGCATTCTCGATTGTAGGGAATCAATTACAGATTAATAATTCCCCCGATTTTGAAACCAAGAATAGTTACAGTATTCGAGTAAAAACCACAGACCAAGGAGGACTCAGTTTTGAGAAAACCTTGACAATTGCGGTAAATGATGTTAATGAAACACCTAGTAATCAAGCTCCCACAGCCCTAATTTTCCAAAATGCTGTCACCGAGTTAGCTGAAAATGTCAATGTCACACCA
>NZ_JADBUP010000156.1:0-26036 GCF_020245605.1 Microcystis sp. M061S2
ATTTTGCTAATAAACATAGCAAAATTATAGATGATTTCCTGACCTAAGATCACATTTTATTCTTTTTTCCACTTCAATCTAAGAATTGAGAAAAAAGCAAAACCTTATATTATACCATAAAAAAATTATGCAAGAGGTCTAGTTAAGCATTCCGGGGTTAGAAGTTAATTAATTTTGACTAAAAGTAAATAGCGCTTGCTGAATAAATGTGAAATGTAGGCAAGGTAAGGGTTTTAGGGATCGTCGCCCGTACTTTTTCAGCAAACCCTAACTATTCATAACCACTGACACGCAAAAACTATTGATTTAGGATAACAAATACAATTATAATACTTTTGAATCACCGATAACTGTTTCAGTTTTATTGTTAGATGGTATAGGGAATCTCAATAAATGGATGTTGATTGAGATCAAAATCTTGGGTATTACGAGTGACTAATTTGAGATTATAGTAAAGGGCGATCGCTGCTTGAATTGCATCAGGCAATTTCCATTGAATAACCTTTTTGTTAGGCTGTTTGGTTGCCTTTTTTTTGATTTGTTCACGACGGATTTGAATGACTAAATCAGTGATGTTGACATCTAAATCTATCAGGGGAAAATGGCTTAACAACTCTCCTGCTTTGTCAAAGGAATTATCATCATCAAAACCAATGAGAACTTCGGCTTTAGTAATGACAGAAATATAACTTTCATCTCGGTGAGCTTTTAGATAAACTGTAGCTTGGGTAATACCATTAAAATGGTCGATTAAAATACAGGAGTCTATTAATCGTTTCATATCCACTCCTCCCGAATTTTTTGCTGATATTCTAAGCCATCTCCTTTAGTCCAGATTCCCTTAGTTTTATCTAATAAAGCTTCAAAATCGGCTTCTGTCTTTTCATCCTCAACTACTTGAATGTTAATGGCTAACTTTGTTCCTGCTTTAAAGGGTAAGTTATAGAGGATAATCTTCTGAGAATGATCGATGATTAAATAGGTTTGATAACTATTCATAATTATTGACACGCAAAAACTATTGATTTAGGATAACAAATACAATTATAATACTTTTGAATCACCGATAACCGTTTCAGTTTCATTGTTCTTAACAAAACTTAATATACTTCAATTTTCTCAAAAAAATTGACCCGCCTAACGGCGAGAAAAAAGTCAAAAAGGGGGAATAAATAATCAGTTTTTAATAACCAGATTTTGTATGACGGAGAGGAGTGTAAATATTTATAAAAATGTAGCTTAGAATACAGTTGTGGGGGGGGGAATATGTATCATTCCGCTATCTGCTATTACGGTTGGGTTGGGCTGTTGGTTGACTTGGACTACGGGATCGAGAAATGGAGGAGGCTACTTTGTTAGGATTTTACCCGCAAATAACTGGCACATTTTGTACCATAAGTCAATTAGAGTCGCTTAATGATTTGCTGAAATACTTGAGCCAAATTACTGAACGAGAATAACTGAGACATTCAATTCAACAAATTTTCCCCAAGGAGGAAATAGAGAAATGAAATCAAAACTAATAAACCCTTTAGGATTGTTGCTGTTTACTCCCTTTTTTGCCATGCTACCCCTTTCAAAAGCTCAGGCTTTCTGCAATCAGAATACACCATTCGGATTGTTCCAATGTCCAGGTAACACAGGTGGACATCAAGATATGACTCGAAATGCTCTACCCTTCTTAAGAACTACTATTTTGGATGATATTTTAGATGAGCATCTCTTTCAAGATAATCCTTTAGGTAACTTAAATATAGACTATATTCACTTCGACAACTCCAATTTCACGGGAGGAGTTAACTACATCAACAATCAATATACTGATCCTCGTGTTGCTGGTGCTGGTGGAGTAATTGCTGAATTTGACCCAAGCTCTCCTCAACCGTTTGATGCAACAGATGAATTTGGTCAGCTTCTTCACACCGCACAAGATTTTTATTCCCATACTAACTGGGTGGACTACAATCCAGCTAATGTTCCTGTTCCTTTATTCGACAGTGGTACTGGTTTATGGACTGTTCCTGCCCCCTATGGTGTTGTCAATCGTGGTGGAATAAATTTATTGGTCGTTCAAGGCAATAATCCCCCTCCTGCTGGTGTAACTTTTACCGTTGTTGCTACTCCGACTGGATTATTGCGCTTGGTCAACGTTGCAGGTCATCCCAGTGGTGCTACACAGGGGCTAGTTGGTGGTGCCTATGGTTCCGGCAATCAGGCTCCACCTGGAGCAACCATCGGTCACGGGGATGGTTTTAGTGCAATCGACGATCTAACTACTATGAATAAAGACACCAATGTACGCACCAACTACGCGCAAGCCTATGGTGCTGCTGCTGTACAGACAGAAACTGAATGGTGCAGGATGCTTAATCTGACTGCAAGTCGATTAGGATTTGCTGGTTCTAGTATTCCTATGGCTCTTTGGGTTGACCCTAATGGCAATCCTCATCCTGGTGGAACTGCTTGCGCTATTAGCCAGGGGTCTAAGAGCGTACAGGTTAGCATCAAAAGTATTAAGGTTTTAAACGACACAGATCCTTTTGGAGCGGGAGAATTAAACTTTCCTTTCGTTCTCTATCGTAAAGATTTCACCAAGTCTGTTCGCACAGAGGTCAATTCAATTTCAGTTTCATCGGGAAATTTCGTTCCTAAAACTTTTCTTCCTCTCCCTTTAACTTTAGATTTAAATAACCTAAACGACCTAGTGATAACCCTTCAGGCCTGGGATGATGATGACGGTTCTGATGCGGTATTTGACAATATCTCAATTGACCCTGACGATGTTTTAAAAGGTATCACTGACTTTTTTCCAGGTCCAACCGTACGCACAGTTAAATTAATTACTCCCGGAGGCGCAAAAAGTGATTTAGAAGTTTGTTTGGAGATTAAGGTTTTAAGTAATCGAAGTAATCTAGCACCACAACAAGTCGAATCAGAAGGTTGTTTCGATACTGAGATTCCCGAACCCAGTTCTATCTTTGGACTTCTCGCTTTCGGGGGACTCGGATTAATGGGACTTCGCAAGAAACGTTAATCCAACATATTTGGTTGGTAGTTCTGTTAGTTAGGGTTTGCTGAAAGAAGCTAGATACAATTTTGAGTAACGCACAGAAAACGGGTTTCTCGGAGAAACCCGTTTTCTACTCATGCACTCATGCAAAAAGGGGAATAAATAATCAGTCTTTAATAACCAGATTTAGTACAACTACCTCTTGCATGAGTTCCTATCCTCAGCCAGAAATTGATTTTGTCCGATTTTACTGTCTGGAGTCTGTAGGGTTGATTCATGAATCAACCCTACCCCAGCAGCAATTGATTTTGTCCGATTTTACTGTGCGGGGGGAATAACTTCTAACGGAATACTTTCAGTTTCTCCATCTTTAGATGGATTGACATCCGGACTTTTTTCTGCATCTGGAGTTTTTTCCACCGCTTTGGTTTCTGGGGTGGGGGGATTTTCGGGGGGTACTTCTGGACTGGGGTTCTTTTCCGGGATGGGAGTGAATTCCACCGGGGTTTCGCTTTCAGGAGACGGGGAAACTTCGGGGGAAGGTTCGATATTACGGGTAGTTTCCGCGGGAGTTTCTTCTATCCGGGGAGATTCTGGGGTAGTTGCGGGGGTAGTTGCGGGGGTATCTGGGGGGGTGTCTTCGCTGATGTTTTGTTCTTCCTGGGGACAGGCTGCCGATTCTAAACCGAGATGACATCGGACTTCCTCCCGTCCCAAAGACACGGCAATTCCCGACACCGACATTAACAAAGCTAGGATGGGTAAGATATTCTTCATAAAATTAGACTTGATTCTACTCCTCGACATCACATTATCTATTTTAGATAGGATCGAATTGATATTGAGAACCCTTTGGCCCCTCATTGCCGCGATTAGCACGCACCAAGGGAACTTGATTAAAAATGTTAAAATCCGTGGTGCTTCCCTGCAAGGTGATTCCTCGATTTAAAGTTTCGACTACAGTAGCACGGTCAGAACTTTTAGCGATCGCTTCCCCTAATACTTTCATGCTATCGTAGGCGGTAGCAGTACGCCAACTGACGCGACCGCGCCAACTTTTCAGCGCATCCTTAGCAAAAGGATCTGTTGCTTGGAAACTCCAAGGTACTGCTAGAACTAATCCGTCGATGCTATCCGCTCCTTGAATAAGGATATCGGGTGTATAAAGTTCATTTCCGCCTAATAAGAGCATTCCAGACGATTCTTGGGCAATAGCCACGGCTTGATCAATGCGATCGCCGTCTTTACTCAGGGCCAAAAATACCACCCTAGCACCGGCTTGTCTTGCCTGATCTATGGCGGTTTTAGCGTTAAAATTGGCTTTGGTGGTGTCTATTTCCTTAACTATCTTGCCTCCCGGTTCCTTTATTGCTTTAGCAAAGGAATCCTTTAATTTTTGACTATAGGGACTATCGGAATTATAAAACAGAACCACTGAGGGAGAATTCTCTTGCTGACTAGCATAATTAGCCAAAGTTTTGGCCACTGCTTCCAGATAACTGCCTAAAACTTCCTGAGATTTATCCTTAAGGGGAATGGTTTTCAGGGTTGATTTTCCCGTTTGACTAACACTGGTAGTCAGGGGAGAAAGAATCGCTAATCCTTCTTTTTCGTAACTTTCAATCGCTTTTTGACTAAAAGGATCGATTCCGTGGCCCATAACTGCTAAAACTTGACCGGATTGAATCAGATCATCAGCGATCGCTTTTGATTGTAACCCACCGCCATCATTAGCGATAACTATTTCCAAAGGATTACCCGGATTAGAATTATTAAACTCCTCTTGATACCTTGCCACACCTCGGAGAATTTCCTTGGCGCTGTTGGGGTCGTTAGCGATGGGGACAACGACGGCTATAGTATTTTGATTACCTTTTTGTCTAGCTTTGGCGTTATTGTAATAGATTTTGCCCTCCGGATCGTTTGCTTGGGGAGTGGCTGCTAGTTGGTAAGATGCGATCGCATTTATCCAATCTTCTTTTTTAAAGGCCGCTGCGCCTTTTTCTTTGTTAGGAGTGGAATTAAGCAGTATTTTCTCACCTTGGCTAAATAAATCGGGATTTTTAGCCGTATCACTCACAAAAGTTGCCTCGGTTTGCTTGTCTGGGGTTTCTTCCCCGACAACTTGGGGAGTATCGGGTTTGGGAATGAGCATTTGCAATAGACTCCAACCCCCTAAACCTGCGGTTAAAGCGGTAATTATCAAAGCGAAGGGAAGTAACCAGTTAGATTTTTGACCGACTCTAGTTGTACCCCCCGGGGAGACGACAACTGTGGTTTTAACCGTCGTTGTGACGGGATCCATCGCTTCCCTAGGCAGGCCACAGATAGGACAATCAGGAGTAGTATTGTCGCAGGGTTCATGACCTCCCGCAATCGCTTGCGGATAAGTTTTACCATCTTTAGGGATACCGTCACATTGCCAAGTAGTCATAATCAGTTATCAGTTATCAGTTATCAGTTATCAGTGGGTAAGTTATCAGTGGGTAAGTTATCAGATTTGAGTTTTAAGTGAGCAGTATGTGTTAAGTGAGCAGTATTAAATAGCAGTTTCTTGCCATCTTTTCACTGTTTACCGTTCACTGATTACTGTTTACTGGTCACTGGTCACTGTTTGAGGACGTTGTCGTAAGCTTTGGAAATAGAGGCCACCGATAAGCAGTAAAAAGAGGATATAAGCAACAATTTGACTGATATAGAGGTTTTGACGATAACCAAATAGGGATTTAAGGAGGAGTCCGGGAAAAGTGCGATCGCTCAAAATTTGGGAACCGTCCCAAACTTGAAAACCGAGAAGACAGGAGGAGGGGAGAGAAGGACAGAAATTGCGATAAAAAGGGTCAATTTCACTTAAAAGACTGATTCCTGCGTCGATATGTTTCAAAACACCGATGAGTAATCCCGCAACGATTAAGAGGAGGAAAGTCCCCATAATTTGGAAAAAAAGACGGATATTAATTTTTACTCCCCCCGCAAATAGGAGAATTCCCAACAAAGTCGCCACACTTAACCCCGCTATCGCACCGAAGGTTTGTATCTGCCAATCTTTTTGGAATTGGGCCAGGATAAAGAGGACAGTTTCAAATCCCTCTCGCAAGACAGCGATAAAAACGAGCAGAAAAATCGCTTTTCCTGCCCCATTTTCCGATTTTAACCCCGCTTTTACCGCACTTTCTACCTCAGATTTCAAAGATTTGGCCTGTTGAGTCATCCAAATTAACATCCAACTCAACATCAAGACGGCAATCAGTCCAAAAGTGGCGGCCAGTAATTCCTTGAGCATTGGTACGAATGGACTAGGAGAGGCATCCACTTGCAAAAGGATTCCCCCTAGCAAAATACCGACCAAAACACTAGCCACTACTCCCGCACCAATACCACGATACACCCATGAGTTAAGTTGCGATCGACCCGATTTTTGTAAACAAGCGAGGACAATTCCCACCACTAAAGCGGCCTCGAAACCTTCCCGGAGAGTGATGATAAAAGTGGGTAAAGCGGAACTAAGATTCATAAGCTAGTGGATAAACTCTAGCTTTGATCCTAGCTTAAGCAAAATCCCGCAGCATCTTGCGAATTTCCAGATTGTGTAATTCTTCTTGTCCGATCATACCGCGAGCGAATTCTTCTAGGTAAATACTGGCATCTTCGACGGTTTCTAGGAGTGCTTTGTACAAATCAAGGGATTTTTTCTCATGATTGAGGCTCTCACTCAAGATTGCTTTGATATTATGTTCATAGCTTTCTTCGATGGGGGCAATTTTTAAGCTAGGATGACCTTCTAAACCGGTGAGAATTTCCCCAACTTGTTGCGCGTGGGTGAGGGACTCCGTGGCCTGGGTCTGGAAAAATTGGACGATGGGGATGCGATGGGGACCTGTCACCATCAGGGAATAGTGGGTGTAACGGACAACTCCCGCTAGTTCAAATTCCATGATTTCGTTTAGTTGTTCGATGGTTTTGTCTCTGTCTAGTTCTCGCATAAGATTCTCAATAATTTGTCTCTAATTGCAATTGTAGCTAATCCAGACTGGCTGAATAAATCTAAAAACCTTGTTGGCTAATATCTTTAGGCTTTTTTGTCGTCAAAAAGTGCCAGCCATTTGAGCAATCCGGGGGAAGTTTTAGGCACTTTTTCCCTGAAAATGCCTAAAATCCCACACACCCCACGACAAACCCTTTCAGCAAACCCTAGGTGCTGCAAAAAGACTTTAGCCGGGGGAATAGCAACTCAAGAGGTCATTAAAGGTTTCATTTTGCCTTAAACCATCGAAAACAAAGTTATTACGCACTAATTCGCCACATATATCCGGTTCTATGTCCATGGCTTCGCGTAAACAGTCTATCGCTTTTTCTTGTTGACCGAGGGCAGCATAACAGCAGGCGCAATTATACCACGCATAGCGATCATCTCGATCAATTTTTAACGATTCTTCATAACAGGCGATCGCTTCTGGTAAACGCTGTAATGCTTGTAAGATCACACCCTGTTGATACCAAGACCAGTAATCTTGAGGTCGGATATCGAGGGCGGTACGATAATTAAATAAAGCCTCTTGGGGATTGCCCCAATCCCGGAAAGCGTCGCCGCGACGATACCAGGCCCAATAATCCCGGGGTCGCACCCCCAAGGCCAGATCGTAGGAAGTGATAGCGCGTTCGTAATTTTTCAGCAATCGATAGGCTTCCCCTTGCCGGTAGGCTGCCCAATAGTCCCCCGGACTATGACTTAGGGCCCGTTGAAAACAAGCGATCGCTTTTTCGTACTCCTTTAATTCCTGTAGATAAACACAACCTTGATCATACCAAGCCCAATAGTTATCATCCTTTACCTGTGCGGCGTTAGCGTAACTTTCAGCCGCTTCTTCATACATTCCCAAGTCTTCTAGTATCATACCCCTTTTGTACCATGCCCAATAATCATCTGGATAATATTCTAAGGCTTTTTCGTAACTGATTAAGGCTCCAAAATAGTCCATTCTTTCTTTTAAAATATTGCCTTGGTCATACCAATCCCGATAGGTATCTGGACGGCATTCGAGCGCTCGATAGACAGTGAGTAGATAGGTCATAGTCATTAATCTATAGTAATTAGGTTCGTCAGTCTTATCAGTTATCAGTTATCAGTTATCAGTGGGAGTGTTGGGTGAGCAGTGGGTGCTTTTTCCCTGAAAATTAGGTAGTTGACCACCTGAAAATCGATAAAACCCCACACCCTACACCCCACACCCCACACCCTGCCCCCAGGAAAAGCTTTTTGCCGCAAACCCTAGTTATACTTTTAGAACAGATTTAGATCCGTTAAAGCGCCGAGACTGCTAGAGGAGACTAACTTGGCGAATTTGCCGAGAATTCCCGTTTTATAGCGTGGGGGGCGCGGTTGCCAATGGTTACGACGACGGGTTAATTCTTCCTCCGATACATTTAAACTCAAGAGACGCTGACGAGCATCAATAGTGATTTGATCCCCTTCCTCTACTAGGGCAATTGTACCACCCACCGCCGCTTCTGGAGCGACGTGACCGACCACCAGACCGTAGGTTCCCCCGGAAAAACGACCATCGGTAATTAATCCCACGGAATCCCCTAAACCGGCGCCGATAATTGCCGAAGTGGGAGCTAACATTTCCCGCATACCCGGTCCGCCTACTGGTCCCTCGTAACGGACAACCACCACATCCCCGGCTTGAATTTTTCCGGCTAAAATTGCCTCTAAACAGGTTTCTTCCGACTCAAACACCCGCGCGGGCCCAGTGATGACCGGAGTTTTCACGCCGCTGATTTTGGCCACGGAACCCTCTGTGGCCAGATTTCCTTTTAAAATGGCTAAATGACCCTCTTTATAGACAGGATTGCTAAAAGGACGGATAACATCTTGGCCTGAGGGCGGTTGGTCGGGAATATCGGCTAAAATCTCGGCGATAGTCTGACCGCTAATGGTGAGAGCATCCCCGTGCAGTAAACCATTAACCAGGAGAATTTTCATCACTTGGGGAATACCGCCGGCTTTATGCAGATCCACGGTAACGTAACGCCCGGAGGGTTTAAGATCGCAGATAACTGGTACACGCTGGCGGATGGTTTCAAAATCATCGATCGATAATTCTACCCCGATGGTGCGGGAAATGGCTAAAAGGTGCAGCACAGCGTTAGTGGAACCTCCCACCGCCATAATTACCGAAATGGCGTTTTCAAAGGCTTTACGGGTCAAAATTTGGCTAGGTAGAATCTGTTTTCTAACCGCCTCGACCAAAACCTTGGCCGATTCTTCGGTACTATCGGCTTTTTCTGCATCTTCGGCGGCCATGGTCGAGGAGTAGGGTAAACTCATCCCCATGGCTTCAAAAATGGAAGACATGGTATTAGCAGTAAACATTCCACCACAGGAACCAGCGCCAGGGCAAGCGTTGCGTTCAATTCCGATGAGGTCTTCTTCACTGATTTTACCGGCGCTGTACTGTCCCACGGCTTCAAAGGAACTGACCACGGTTAAATCGCAATCTTTGTAGCGCCCCGGTTTTATCGTGCCACCATAGACGAAAATAGCGGGAATATTCATCCGGGCCATGGCAATCATTGCCCCCGGCATATTTTTGTCACAACCCCCAATAGCGAGGACTCCATCGAGACTTTGACCATTACAGACGGTTTCAATGGAATCGGCGATTACTTCCCTAGAAACGAGAGAATATTTCATTCCTTCTGTTCCCATGGAAATCCCGTCACTAATGGTGATAGTCCCGAAAAGTTGCGGCATTCCCCCCGCTAATCTGGTTCCTGCTTCGGCACGCATTGCTAAATCATTGATTCCCATGTTACAGGGGGTAATGGTGCTAAATCCGTTAGCGATGCCGATGATGGGTTTGCTAAAGTCCTCATCCCCAAAACCTACCGCTCTTAACATAGCCCGATTCGGACTGCGTTGGGTACCTTGGGTGACAATGCGACTTCTGTAGTTATCTGCCATAACTTTATCTTTCTCCAATGGCGGCTTATGTGTGCGATCGCGGCTCAAGTTCTCTAATCGCACCTTTATTTCTATTTTCTGACTTTTGGCCGCTCTGAGCAGGTTTTGGGACAGCCCATCTCTAAAGAAAATATAAAACTGTGGGATGATTCAGGGGACAACTATCGGGAATCAGCAGTACTAGGCAATCCGTTGAGTACCCAGAAAAAGGGTTTCTTGAAGAAACCCGTTTTCTCAATTTTAGCGGGTGATGTTAACAATTCTTGCGCTTGCACTTGCTGGCCAATCTTAGGGTTAATAATAGTCCGAAAAGAGTATCAGGTTCAGGAACTTTGGCGATATCAGAATTATTAGTTAGTTTAATATTATCAACTAATAAAGCTGAATTGATAGTGTTATCTCCTCCCCCTGTCTTATCCACATCAACTACCCCAAACCCTAAAATATAATTTCCAGTCACCGATATTGGTATCGTGTAGGTTTGATAACCTGTTTCTTTCTTTAAATGGGAAAAAGAGGGATTGACTGGAAAAATATATTGAATATCCGCCAAATAATATAAGGTATTATTAAGGGTAAAAAAAGCGAAATCGTTGTAATCTACATTAGCCGCATCTTCATCGGTCAGAAAATTCCAAGAAAAGCTGAAAATATCGCCAGCATTAGCAGTAATAGTCTGTTTAATAGCCGAGCCTTCAACAACCGATAGATTGACTAACTCATTACCTGATAAGCCGAGAAATGATTCTAAATCATTAGCATTAGTCAAGGATTGATTGTCGTCACAAGCACCGACAAAAAAACAAGTTTGTAACACTGCTTGATAACTTCCGTTAACCGGTTTAACCTGAAAACCTGAAGTTTCAACACTCGCTTGTCCGCTAGGAATCCAGTCAGAAAAATTACCAGTTTCAAAACTTCCATTGACAACAGCGGCGTGGGAGGCTTCAAGATTAGAAGCCAGCAAACTAGCAACAGTAATTAAGGTTAAAGTTGGGAGTTTAAACATGAGTAATTTTCCTGATATATGGTTAATTGTGAGATGGGATATTTCGCTGGCTGTTTACTTAAGCTTGGAGAAAAATGTCATTCTCACTTAACTGTGGGATGCCGTTGAAGGTGGCAAAAAGTGCGCCATTGCCTAAGCCATTGCTGGCACCATTTTGATTGTAGAACAGATTACCTGTTGCTAAATTGTAAACGATTTTAGCATTACTGGAACCAACTAGATTTAGTTCGTTAGCAGCATCATTGATGCTGGCAAATTCGGCGGTTTGTAAATTATTACCGACGGTACTGACAAGAGCATTGAAGGAGGTTTTACTCAGGATAATTTTGTCACTTCCTTTAGTAAAGTCACTGATGCTATCAACTCCGAAATCACTGGTATTAAAGATAGCACCACTGCCAAAGAGGAATGAGTCGCTGCCATCGCCGCCGGTGAGAATGTCATTTCCTTTTCCACCAATCAGGGTGTCGTTACCGGCGCTACCGAGGAGAGTGTCATTGCCATCTAATCCCTTGAGTAGGTTATTGCCACTGTTACCGGTGATGACATTATCTAGGTTGTTACCTGTGCCGTCGATGTTGGCGTTACCTGTTAGGGTGATATTTTCGATGTTGACGGTGAGAGTGTAATTTACAGAGGATTTGACGGTGTCTTGTCCTTGGCCAGCATTTTCAATGGCTACGTCGCGGCTGCTATCGACAATGTAGGTGTCGTCCCCGGGACCGCCTGCGAGTCGGTCATTTCCTGTGCCGCCATCGAGAATATCATTGCCTTCACCGCCGTTGACGGTATCGTTACCGGCCCCGGCGTTGATGTAGTCGTCGCCGCTAGTACCGTTGACGGTTTGATTACTGCTGTCGCCGTTGACGGCGTTGAGGACGTTGAGGCTAAAGCTATCGTTGGCTTTTTCTCCGGCGGGGTCACTGGCGATTACAGTAAGGTTATAAGTGCCGGAGGCAGTATCGGAGGGAGTGCCACTGAAGGTTCCTGTGGCGGCATCAAAGGTGATGCCACTGGGGAGGACTGTTGCTATTGCTAGGGTGTAGGTGAGATTATCTCCATCTACGTCGTTGAAGGTATTAGGGGGAATGGTGAAGCTGAAGGGTTGTCCTTCGGTGGCGGTTTGATTGGCTATTTCCTGTTGCAATGTGGGTGCATCATTGACAGATGCGACTGTTATGGTGAAGCTATTGTCAACAGTTTTACCGTTAGATGTTCCACGAATTGTAAGATTAGCTATCCCAGATTGATTGTCTTGATAGTCGACGGTTAACTGATTGTCAACGATGGTAGCGGTGACTAATCCCGGATTACTATTGACGAATACTGATTTAACAATTGAAGTCGGGTCATTGTCGATGTCAGTGAAGACGTTGGTTAAGTTAATGACGCTATTTTCTGCATCTTCGTCAACATTGACATCAGTAATCAGATTGAGGACAGTTGGTGCATCATCTACTGGGTTAACAGTGATATTCACTGTCGCAGCATTATCTGCATAAACACTCCCATCAAACCCGTTCCAACTAAAAGTAATATTCCCGTTAAAGTTAGTATTGGGACTAAAAGTGAGATTATTTAGGTCACTGACAGCAATTTCTTGATTGAGTGCAATTGCTGTATTATTCAGTTGGAGAACACCGTTATTAGGTAAAGCAGTAATCTCTATCTTAACCAGAGTATTACCATCAGCATCATTGAAAGCTGAAGTAAAGTCAGTTTGACTAAAGTTGATGGGTTTATCTTCATCCCCACTCTTATTAATGTTATTCAGAGTTGGTGGTTGATTGCTGGGAAGTTGCTGATTACCGAAGTTAATTCCCGTTAGTATCTGTCCTCCAGTCAGGGTGACATTATGAACTAAACTGACGGTATTAGTGACCGTGTTGGACCCATTATTATTGTTATTTCCTGGGTTAACTAAATCTGGATTAGGATTACTGTCATTGAGGTTGAGTATGCTTTCTGCTAAAGCAAGTGCATTGATTCGAGGATAACTGATTCCTGTATTGGTAACGTTATCGTTTTCGTCATCCCCATCAATAATTAAATTGCTGGTTGTGTCTAATAAGGTACGAAATTCAGTTAAGGTTAATTCCCGTCCTAAATAAGTTTGAGCAATCTGTTGAGCAAGGGTAGCAATTGCGCTAATGTAAGGCACTGCTTGAGATGTGCCACCCATGGTAATTGTCCCACCAGTTGCATTGGCGCCACTGATTAAAATACCCGGCGCAAATACATCTAAAAGGGGATGACGTTGGGAGAAACTGGCGATTCGGTCTGCTGCGGTTGTATAGTCTTTAGCACCATTACTGAAGCTGCCAGAACCGAAATCATCGGCCCAAACTGCACCGACGGAGATTACATTCGGGTCGGCTGCTGGATAGGCTAATCCGGGGGTACTGTTAAAGGTGTAGAAACTGTTACCCGCTGCGGCTGCTATGAGAATATTTTGTCCGGCAATGGCAGCTAATTCGTCGCCAATTCCATAGCGTCCGGTGGCGGTTGTCCAGTTTTGATTATCTCCTAAAGAAAGGTTGACAGATGCGACATTATATGTATTCGCATTTGTATTAACCCACTGTAGGGCCTCTTCTAAGTCAGCAAAGTACCCGGAACCGTTATCTTTAAAGACTTTGAGGATAATTAAGTTAGCATCGGGAGCAATTTGGGAGGCGATACTGGTAATGTGAGAACCGTGATTGTTTTTATCACTGGCATCAGTATCATTATCAGCAAAGTCGTATTGATAGATAATCTTGTCAGCAATACCATTATTATTAGCATCCGCACCGAATAAGGGATGATTTAAGTCGGCACCGGTGTCAATAATAACGATGCTTTGTCCCTGTCCTTTGATATTGGTAAAGCGGGAATCTGACCAGAAATTATCGAGGTTAATGAGATTGGTGGCGTTAGTATTTTGCGAGTTAGAAATGGTGTTACTGGGATTTGAGATAGGCGGTGTGATTGGATTATTATTGGGAGATTCATCATCAATAATGGTGACGGTTGCCTGACTTTGATTCCCCAGAGTTGCGCCACCGGTGGGGTTGGTGAGATTGATGGTAAAGGATTCGTTTCCTTCGACTTTATTATCATTCCGAATGCGGATAGCGTTGGGATTATTTAAGATGGCGTTTTGGACGGGAATGACTTTACTGATTTCGTTTTCGGCGAAGGTGATGGTAATGGGATTGTGGTTAAAATCATTGTTGACGGAACTAGCGGCGCAACCGCAACCTTTGGCGGTTCCATCGGTGAAGGTAAGGGTGGCTGTGACTGTTCCTGTGAGGTTTCCGCTACGGATGATGATAATTTCAGTGATGGCGGTTCCGTCTTCTGTAACTGTGTAGTTGCTGGTGCTGAAGTTGAGTTGGGTTTGATTACTTGTAGCGGGAGAAATTAGTTCTAAAGTGGGAATGGCGAGGGGAATATCCGCCGCTGTGGTGGTGATATTGAGGAGGGGATAGGTTTGTTTCCAGCCTGTTTGTACTACTTGAGCGACGTTATAATTACCCGGACGCAGGTTATTAAATGTATAGTCGCCGTTAGCATTAGTTTGGGTTGTGGTTTCTCCGTTATCCAGTTGGTTGTTATTGTTGGTGTCTAAGTAAACTGTCCATCCTGATAAACTGGGTTCGCTATTATTAACGGCATTGCCATCAATATCATTCCAAACTGTCCCTTTTATTTCTGCGTCGTTGTCTTGAATGGTTACATTAACCGTCCCAATGGTTAACCCGTTGTAGTTGGTATCTGTACTGCTGATATTGTGGGTAATGGTAGCAGTTTGATTTCCTTCTGTTAGGGTGTCATCTACTGCGGTAATGGTGACGTTTTGGGGAGTATTCCAGTTGGTTGTAGTGAAGGTAAGGCTAGTTGAATTGAGGGTGATTTGATTGTTACTGGTTAGGGTAATGGTGACATCGGCAGTGGGTTGGGTTTTGAGGACGAGAGAGTAGGTATCGGTGTTACCTCCTTCGGTGACGGTGGTATTTCCGGCTGTTTGGGTTAAGGTGACTCCTGGGGTGGGAGGGGGAGTAATGGTAAAGCTTGTGGTTTTGGCTGCGTCGCCGTTATTTCCGGCGTTGTCTTGGATGGTGGTTGCGTCAATTTTTAGGTTATAGATACCGGGGGTATTGGTTAAGTTACCTAACCCGTTAATGCGGTAGGTTGTATCAGAGAGATATTCAACGGTTACGGTATTAGGAAGGGTGAGGGTGACACCATTACGGGTTAAGGTAATATCACTTTTATCAAAGGTATTGAGGTTAATAGTTTCAGAAAACTGAACATCAATACTGTTGATGGGATTGGCGGTTGAGGGGGGAACGTTGATAAATTGGGTCAGGACTGGTTGGGTGATGTCTGCAAATAGACTTAGGGTTGTATTGGTGGTGTTTCCTGCGGTATCTTCTACCCGGATTTCTAGGTTACGAGAACCAGGTGAGGGAAGTTGAACTTGACTACTAAATTGGCTTCCGTTTACGGTTGCTTGTTGTAAGAGTTGATTGGTGGTTTTGTCGTAGAAGAAGACTTTTAATCCGGTTTCTCCTAATTCACCGCTAATGGTGGGATTGGTGGTATTAATTCGGGTTTGTCCTGATACTGTCAGGGGTTGTAATGGCGCGAGGTTTGCAGTATTTATCCCTGAAGGTGTTAGGGGATTGGTGACTGTAATATTAGTAGGAATTGCGGGTGCGATGGTATCCATTACCCAGCTTTCGGACTGGGTTCCATTTCCTGAATTACCGGATAAGTCTTGGATTCCACTGCCGTTAACTGTCAGGTTATAGGTTCCATCGGTTGTGGTTAATCCACTTAGTCCATTAATGCGATAGGTGGTGTCGTTAATGGTGCTAATGGTGACGGTATTGTTAATTAAATTGGTTCCATTATTACGGGTGAGAGTAATATCTTGCCAAGTGAAGGTACTGAGGTCAATTTTTTCGGAGAAGGTGACGGTTAAAGAGGGAACCGGTTGATTACGCGGGTTGATTAATAGATTAGCAATATCTGTTACTACTGGTGGGGTGGTGTCGGCATTACCGCCAGCGGTTTTCTTCCAGGTTTCTGTTAGTGAACCGCTACCAAATTTACCACTGGTGTCTTGGATTCCTGTGGCGTTGATGGTGAGTATATAGTCTCCATCGTTGTTGGTTAGGGTGTTTAATCCGCTGATTTGATAACGGGTGGAAGAGAGGGAAACAATGGTAACGGTGGAGTTGATTAAGTTTGTGCCATTGTTGAGGGTTAAGCTTAAGTCATTGTAATCGAAACTACTGGCTTGTATGGGTTCAGAAAAGTCAACGGTAATGGCGTTAACGGCTGTGGCGCGTGGGTCTGGACTAACATCAATAATGTCGGTAATAGTGGGTCCACCGGGGGTGTAAACAACCGTGTAGGTTTTCGTTCCTCCTGTGGCGTTATTGTCAAAGAAATGGAGGATGTTTTCATAGGTTGGACGACCGGTAGCGGGGAAGGTACGGTCGGTTGTCCAAATATTATCTAACCCAATTTCTGTACCGTCAGACCGCAAGATTTTAACGATGTCGTATTGACTGTTACTGGGTTCATCTAAGCGGAAGTAAGTCCAGCCATTTTCGACGGTGGCGGTAATTTGAACAGTTAAGTCGCTGAGGGTTGGGGTTGCGTCAATGGTGGCGTTTTTGACGGCTTTGACGGGTGCGGTTCCGCCACTGCTAAAGTAGATTATATCGGGGGTAAATTGTGCGTCAAAGGTTTCGTTAACGAGGAAGTCGGGTAAGTTGTCGGGGTTGGAGTGATTGACTTGAACTGTATGAATTAGTTCGTGGATTTTGACTTCTTTGATGAGGGAAAGTTCAGCTTTACCAAGGCTGTTGATGTGTTCAAAGGTGGCTTTGTAGTCGATGAATTTCCCTTGTAGGCTGGATTTGAGTAACCATTCAGCAACGGCGGTTTCTCCGGCTTCAATATTACCAAAGTTGACGGTTAAGGAAGGACTAACTCCTTGTCCATTGACTTCGGAACCGATGATTTGGAAGTCTATTAGTAAGCCTTTTTCGTTTTCGACGATTTTCGGTTGTCCCGAGGTGATTCTCAGGTTTTTTGCGTCTCCTTTTCCTTCATTTCTGATGAGGACAGCGAGGGAGTAGGGGACGGATGTTTCGATAATGTCATCGGTGAAGGGGTCATCGGCGAAGACATCTCGTTGATGGAAGTAGTCGAGGTAAAGTTCGGCTTGCGGGAAAACAGTAATAGGACTGGAAAGTAATGGGACGGTGACAGTTTTGCCGTTTTCCAGGTAGGAAAGGGTTCCACCAATGTTGTATTGGGTGGGAATTTCTGGCGCGGCTAAATTGGTAGGAATAAAGGTCCATTGTGCGCTGCCAATTCCTTCTTTTTGGGGAGTGTCGGGGTTATCTCCGGTTAAGATTCCTGTCCCGTCAACGGCGGTGATATTGCTGAGGATGGGGTCGGTGATGCCAAATTTATCGTTGACAATGTTGCCGTTTTGGTCTTTGATTTGAAGGATAACGGAGAGGTTGGTTAGGTTGGTTGCGTTACCGTTTTCTATTTCTAAATTGCCAAGGAATGCAGCGCGAGTCATTACTGCTTCTTGGTCGATTTTGATTTTGACTGTGGCGCAGACACCCTTGCTACTGGAATTGTCCACAATATCCTCTAACGTTTCTACCAAGCCTTCAATTTCTGCAAAAATACTGCTATAGTTTTTATCTAAACTTACTTGAATAGCTTGATCGGCATTTAATGATACAGTAAACCAATCATCTAAAGCAATAAAGTCAGTGCTTCCTCCTGTTGGGACATCAGTCACATCAATGATTCCAGCAGTCCAATAATCAATGCTACGATTCCATCGCTCTACAAGTTTAATAAGATCAGCAGAGGCGATTTTTAGTGATGCTGAAATACCAAGTAATTCATCAATCTCAGTGCCAGATATTTTGATAGTGTCTCTATTGCCTTCTTCTTCATTAGTTGCAGCGAGAAAAGCATCTAAAAATTCACCTTGATCTAGCCATATAATATCACCTAATAAATAGGTTTGTGCTGTAATCACTTGTTCCAATCGATTTGCAGCGTCCGTAAAGTCTCTTAAAAGACTTAACTCTGACTCAACACTGAGTTTGATTTGAGGATTTTCAGTAAATACGTTTACTTGTACTGCGGAAATGGAAGTACTACTAGAATTAGAACACTCAAAAGCAGTTTTACCAATATCAACAAAACACTCAATCACTCCCAAAGCAAGACTGATATTAGGCGGAAGTACAGCGTCAATACAAGTAAGAGCTGCTCTCACACCTTTGTAGAATGTGTACCAAAAATCGAACTCGTTCTTAAGTCCTATCAAATCTTTGACAACACCAGTAATGTCTTTTATACAAGCTAGAATTCCAGCATATTTGCCCTGTAGTCCAAATTCCTCAATAATAAGGTTGACACCACATTGTAAAAGATCATTCAGAAGATTGACAGTACATTCTGTCGGTGGCGGGTCAGGGTTAGGATCAGGGTTGGGATTGGGATTGGGATTGGGATTGGGATTGGGATTGGGATCAGGGTTGGGATTGGGATTGGGATCAGGGTTGGGATTGGGATTGGGATTGGGATTGGGATTGGGATTGGGATTGGGATTGGGATTGGGATTAGGAGGCGGTGGCGAATTACAAGGAAGTCCAGTGTTAGTAATTATTGGAGTTGGAGAATAAAGGTAAGGACCCCCTGAACCAAAAAGAACAGATGGATAATAATTAACGCCAGAACCTATATATCCATTTGGCCCCCCTGGCCCCGAATAGCAATTTCCTTTAGCATCGGTCATAGGAATTAATGTTGCCTTTTGAACAGTTCCTCCTGCACAGAAGTAACTGTATAAAGTGGCAGCCCGAATATCACAAGAAACAGTTTGCCCAGAAAGAGTAGATAACTCTCCTGAATTACTAGACACGGTATCAAAATCATTAATCAGTGTAATTCTGACGGGAATGGTAATAGAACTTTTAGCAGCTAAAACATCAACTCCATTGATAAGCGGTTCAATTTTATAAAAGGGATGTGTCCCAAAATCTAATTTGACATCATTAGCTGCTATTAAACCATGATTAGTTAGTTTCATGTCAATTTGCATGACTTGACCAACTACTTGTAAATCAGCCAAACTAATCGAACCTGGTTCAACAATAACTGTAGGAATTGGAACATCGGTTTCAAACGTCGATTGAACAGTGATAATATATTTATCTTCAATTTCAGTCGGCGTTACTGTCCAAGTATATTTAACCGTTTGTCTTGACAAAAATGCCTGAATATCCTCTGTTTCTCCTGCGCTGACATAAATATTCTGTTCATAAGTATCATGATTATCCGCAGTAATCCGCAGTTTATAATACCCCTCCGCTAAATCAGTTTTAGACAATATCCCATCGGCATCTTTTTCTGAGGAAATAACGGTTCCTGTAAAGGGATCTAATAGGGTAATTGTCGCATTTTCTAACCTGGGTGAACCTTCCGCAAAAAAGAATAATTCATCAACAACACTAATATTAAGATTCCCTTTCGCTTCCGAAATCGCTCGGAAATTAAACGGTAAACTTAAGGATGCTTCATCCCCGGAAATAACGACATTTCCGTTATAAACTGTCAACTCTTGCGTTGCTGACGGTTGTAATAACAACGAAACTTTCGTTGATTGACCCGGATTCAAGGAAGGTAGCTTAACCGCAGAAGCAGACTTTAACCAAGACGCATTAGGAAGCAGAATATTTAATTGTCCTGACGCAATTTCCCCTTGATTACTAACCGTAAACTCGACTATTGTTTGACCTCCCCGCAACATCGAAGCTTGTAAACTGCTGGTATCTGCAACTAAACGGGGTAATAGTTGCGCCACATCTACTCGTATTGGTAGATTTGCGGTAACGCCTTCAGTGGTACTTAATCCCAGACCAAAGTTGTAATAACTCCATTTATCATCGGGGACATTAATACTGTAATTAACGGTGATTTCTTCATTACCCCCTAAACTCGTTTTCTCTGGGGTGACATTAACTGTCCAATCACTTGGCGCACCATTGACTGTAGCAGTTAATCCCGATAAGCTTAGATTACTCAGGTTTTGTAGTTTCACTGACCCATTAAAGGTGGTTCCTTCGGTAATTCGTTGGGAAACCTGCGTTAAGAATTGGTCATTTTGTTCAAACCGCATTCCTAAGAGAGTAAAACTATCTTCTGGGGTAGTATCTTCACTCGCAAACCCCGGGAAATAAGCATTGATATTATAAGTTCCCGCTTCTCCGGGTAAGGGAGTAAATTGACGGACAAAATTACCATTTCCATCGGTAAACGCATCAAATTCTCGGAGCTTTCCTTTATTCTCTACCCGGACTTTGACAAACTCAAACGCTACAGGAGAATTATCACTATTACTTAATGCTTGTCCCCGGAGAGTGACGGGATTACCGGCGATGGCAGTTTCTGTGTCAGAATAAACCGTACCACGATAAGCAGGTGTTACTGTTACTGGGGTAATCGTTGTATTATTGCTTTCCCCTATTGTGACTCCTTCATTAACGGTATTTCCGTTATCTGTTACCCCAATTAGGTAATATTGTCCTGGATTACGGGGAGCAAAGTAAGTGACTGTGCGATTGTAGGAGGTTCCCGCTAATAAATTGGCTGGAGTTTCTGTACTTCCTAAGCCAAATTCTCCTAATAAGGTGTCGTTGGTGTCTAACTTATTATCGGTTGATAAATAAACTCGGTCTTTCCAACTTCCCGTCGCAGCGATAATTCCGTTATTGGTGACTGTGTAGGTGAATTGAGACTGCTTGGTTGTATAAGTTGGGGGGATTCCTTGTAATTGAGTGAGGACTAAATCAGGAACATTAATATCGGTGATTTCTAAGTTGTCACTGCCACTATTTAATCCTGTTGCTGAAGCGGTAATGGTTACTGTTTGACTACCGTCGTTGATTCCGTCACTAATTCCGGTAATAGTGAAAGTGGCTGAAGTTTGTCCCGCAGCAATTGTTACTGTGTTGGGGACTGTTGCTTCGGTGGTATCGCTGGAATTGAGGGTAACAATTAAGTCGCTGCTGGTATTAGTATTACGGGTAAGGGTTGCTGTTGCGGTTCCTGTTTCTGAGATAACATCTTTGTCAATAACGACTTTTAAAGTGGGACTTTCGTTATCGATGATATTAATATTAGTGGTTGCGGTTCCTGTATCGGTTGCTAAGTTTGTCCCTGTGTAGGTAGGTTTGGCGGTGATGGTAACTGTTTGATTACCATCTAAAACGGTATCATCAACTCCGGTTATTTCAAAGGTGACAGATGCTTGATTGGCGGGAATGATAACAGTAGCAGGGACGGTTGCGGCGTTAGTATTGTTGCTGGATAGTTGTACCTGTAGTGGTGTATCGGTAACGAGATTACGAGTAACTGTTGCTGTTGTTTTACCACCATTTTCGTAGATCCCCCCTGGCCCCCCTTCAGAAGGGGGGAGAATATTGAGGGTTAACGTAACTGCATCATTATCAATAATTGCTAGGGTATCTGAACCACTAACAAATCCTTGTGCTGTGGCAATAATGGTGTAGTTTTTCGCTAGTTCAATTAAGGTATCATCAACCGCATTAATATTAAAGTTGGCTGAATTTGCACCAGTGGGAATAGTAACAGTTGTCGGTACAGTAATTTGACTATTTTCACTATTAACTAAGGTGACTGTTAAGGGTTCTGTGGTGTCGGTATTGCGGGTGATTGTTCCCTGAATGGTGTTACCTTCGGTGACTTGTTCCCCACTAATAGTAAGGGTTAAGGTGGGTTTAAAGTCGTTGTCAATAATATTGACAATTGCGCTGTTTTGTGAGCCGATTGTTACGCCGTTGGTGGGGTTAGATAGACTGAGATTGATGGTTTCTGTGGCTTCAAAGATACTGTCATCAATGATGGGGATGGTGACGGTTTTACTGGTTTCTCCGTTGGCGAAGTTAACCGTAATTGAGGTGTTATTGTAGTCGCTTCCTGTGGTCGCTGTTCCATTTGTTAGGTTAATAGTTGCACTAACTGCACCATCACTTCCATTGGTACGAGTTAAAGTAACTGCGGTAACAGGGGTTCCATTTTCATTGATGGAATAAGTCCCATTGCTAAATTGAATGACTCCCGGTACTGCGTCATTATCAATAATCGTTAGGGTGGCGGTTTGTTGGGTTCCTAAGGTTGCGCCACCTGTGGGATTAGAAAGGGTTAGGTTGACGGTTTCTGTTGGTTCATAAATGGTGTCATTATTGATAGGAATGGTGACAGTTTTACTGGTTTCTCCATTAGCAAAGGTGATGGTAATGGGTGTATTAGTATAGTCGTCTCCTGCGATTGCACTGCCATTACTAGGGGTTAGGATAACGCTAACTTCCCCGTCACTTCCATTAGTCCGAGTTAATGTGATATTGGCGGTTCCGTTTTCGTTAACGGTGTAGTTACTGCTATTGAGGCTAATTGTTCCCCGTTGCGGTAAGTCATCGTTAAGAATGGTTAAAACTGCTGTCGTCTGGGTTCCTAATATTGCGCCACCTTGGGGATTAGACAGACTGAGATTGATGGTTTCGTCTGCTTCCAATTGGCTATCGTTAACGATGGGGATGGTGACGGTTTTACTGGTTTCTCCGTTAGCTAAGTTAACCGTAATTGCGGTGTTATTGTAGTCAGATGGTGCAGTTGCTGTTCCATTTGTTAGATTGATTCTGACACTAACTGCGCCATCACTTCCATTGCTACGAGTTAAAGTAACTGCGATAACGGGGGTCCCATTCTCATTGATGGAGTAAGTCCCATTGCTAAATTGAATGACTCCCGGTACTGCGTCATTATCAATAATCGTTAGGGTGGCGGTTTGTTGGGTTCCTAAGGTTGCGCCACCTGTGGGATTAGAGATGGTTAAGTTGACGGTTTCTGTTGGTTCATAAATGGTGTCATTATTGATAGGAACAGTAACAATTTTGCTGGTTTGTCCGTCAGCAAAGGTGACTGTAATGGCGGTATTAGTATAGTCGTCTCCTGCGATTGCACTTCCATTACTAGGGGTTAGAATAACGCTAACTTCCCCATCACTTCCATTAGTCCGAGTTAAGGTGATATTGGCGGTTCCGTTTTCGTTAACGGTGTAGTTACTGTTATTGAGGTTAATTGTTCCAGGTTGGGGTAAGTCATCGTTAATGATGGTTAAAACTGCTGTAGTCTGGGTTCCTAATATTGCGCCAACCGTTGGGTTAGAGAGGGTTAAGTTGACGGTTTCGTCTGCTTCCAATTGGCTATCGTTAACGATGGGAATGGTGACGGTTTTACTGGTTTCTCCGTTGGCGAAGTTAACCGTAATTGCGGTGTTATTATAGTCACTCCCTGCGATCGCCGTGCCGTTACTTAGGTTGAGGGTGACACTCACCGACTCGGTGATGATGCCGCTACGCTCGATCGTCACTGGTGCGATCGCTGTCCCGTCTTCATTGACTCGGAACGTAGCGGCACTGAAGGAGAGAATCGCCGAAGCATTAATGCCAATCGGTACAGCACGGACATTATTTGTGTTATCGACCTCGCCTTGAGCATTGGAATTGTCGGCCACAAACAACAGGAAGCGATCGCCCGATACATTACTCGGTAAAGCGATGTTACGGCTAATGGTGTAGCTGGCTCCGGCGGCGAGGGGCGTTTGGCTGGCGATCGCTTCCGAGGTGATGAATATATCGGACCCATCGAATAGGCTATCTCCTGACAGGTAAACCGCGTCCGACCAATCTGCCGAGGCTTCCGAAGTTCCCTGATTGGTGGTTGTCCACGACACAGCAATATTACTGCCCGTGATTGCGGTTGTTGGCGCATTAGCGGTGGAGACGATGAGATCGGGAGCCGTTACCACAATTTCAACGACTCGCTGGTTATTCGTCTCGTTGATTTCTCCCTGATTGCCAGAACCATCGGCCACGAAGATCAGGTAACGCGTACCGGGGGTAATACTGGCGAGGTTAACAGTTTTGTTGATCGTGTAGCTGCCGTCTGCTGCGAGGGGGGTTTGGGTGGCGATCGCTTCGTTAACGAGGAGCGTATCGGAGCCGTCTAGGGTCTGGTTCAAGGATAGGTAAACGTAATCCCGCCAATCTTGGGGAGCTTCCCCTGTCCCTTGGTTTTTTACCGTCCAAGACAGGGTAATGGGGTTGCCGATGATGCCCTCACTCGGAGCGATCGCCGATTCCAGAACTAGATCGGCCGAGGAGATGTTAATCGGTAGGGCGAAAACGTTATCGTTCTCGTTGGTTTCTCCTTGCCCATTGCCATAATTGTAGGCATCATCCGCGACAAAGAGCAGGAAACGATTGCCCGTTGTCGTCGTAGGTAGGGTGATATTAAGGGTTCCACTCGCTCAATGGTGTAACTGCTGTTGGGATTTAAGGGGGTTTGGGCGGCGATCGAAACCGTGCCAGAGGTGATCGAACGATCATCAAAATCTCCCCAGATCGTATTCGTCGATAAACGAACTTCATCGCTCCAATCCGCCGAGGCTACGACATCACCCCCATTGGTTACTGTCCAGGAGACATTGAGGGTTCCGTTAGTCACGGCTGTGGTGGGGGCGGTGGCAGCAGTGACGGTCAGATCGGGCGCGGTGAGGGTGATGGGAGTAGCAATGATATTATCGGTTTCGTTGGTTTCTCCTTGGGACCGAGAAGCGTCGGTGACAAATAACAGGTAGCGATCGCCAATACTGGTAGCGGGTAAGAAAATATTTTGATTATTGGTATAACTGGCATTAGGTGCGAGGGAATTCGGTCGGAAAAATTGGCCAATATTCACATCATTACTATCTAACAGCCCATCGTCGGATAAATAAACGCCATCATTCCAACCCGCAAGGGCAGAAACCGTTCCGGTATTGGTGACTCGCCAAGAGAGGGGAAGCGTTTGACCAAGTACCGCCGCCGAGGGAGGAGATGTGGGGTTAGAAATGACGAGATTTGGTGCGTTGACAGCGATCGCAACCGAACGAATATTATCGGTTTTATTACTCTCTAATTGCCCATTATAGTTATCTGTCTTAACCAGTAAATACCCGTTGCCCGCCACTGTGTCGGGAAGGGTGATATTTTGGGTAACGTTATAGGCTTCATCGGGATCGAGGGGGAGATTGGCAAAGGTGGAAGCCCAGATTTCCGTGAGATAAATATCGTCACCATTGCCAAAAACGGTATCCGATGAGAAAACAATTCGGTCATACCACGAAGAGGTGTTGGTGACTCGCGTTCCTTGGTTCTGCACTGTCCAAGATACGGCGATTGTCTGTCGGGTGCTGGCGGTACTGGGGGCCGTGAAATTAGTAATAATTAAATTGGGTGCAGTAATATCAATCGCTTGAGTATAAACGTTATCGTTTTCGTTTGCTTCTGTTTGGTAGTTATAAGCATCTGTTCTCACTAGCAAATAACCGTTACTTACTACACTACTGGGTAAGGTAACGTTACGACTTACTGTATAGGTTTCATTGGGTTCTAAGGGTAAGCCGTTGCTACTGGAGATAAATTGTTCAGTAAGATAAATATCATCACTATCCCCATAGATGTCATTCTTGGAAAAAACTACCCGGTCATACCAGTTAGAACTTACTGTAGTCACAGAACCGTCATTTTTCCCCGTCCAAGATAGGGTAATAGTCTGACCAGCCGTAGCGGTAGTGGGAGCAGTGACATTAGTAACAATTAAATTGGGTACAGCAATATTAATCGCTTGAGCATAGACGTTATCGTTTTCGTTTGATTCTACTTGATTGTTATAAACATCTGTTCTCAATAGCAAATAGCCATTACCTACTGCTGCACTACTGGGTAAGGTAACGTTACGACTTACTATATAGGTTTCATTGGGTTCTAAGGGTAAGCCGTTGCTACTGGAGATAAATTGTTCAGTAAGATAAATATCATCACTATCCCCATAGATATCATTCTTGGAAAAAACTACCCGGTCATACCAGTAGGAACTTGCTGTAGTCA
>NZ_JADBUP010000157.1:0-11765 GCF_020245605.1 Microcystis sp. M061S2
TCTAGTAATCACACTGCCATTACTATCTAATAAGGACACATCGGCATCGGCACTTAATCCCGTTAAATTGAGGCTAAAGTTGCTGCTGCCTGCTAAACTAAAACGATAGTAATCATTGGTGTCTGTAGAACCAACAAAATCGCTGTAGGTGCTGGTAGTTGCTCCAATGGTGATATCACGCGCCGTTGCTAAGGTATTGCCGGCTAGGTCAACAGAACTGGAAAGACCCACAAAATTACTTTGACCCGTTAAAAAATCACCGCCGTTAGGCCAAGAGGAAAGGGATTGGGATGATTGCCAGCGATTTTCTAGTCCTAGCTGGTATTCTTCCACAGAATTGCTGAAAAAGCTAGAATCCATGCCCTGGAGACTTTTGCTGAAAACAGGGGTAATCAAATCGGAGCGTCCTAAACCTGATTCCACCACAAGGGTTGGTAACTGGAAGATATTATCTAAAACATTGCTGTCTGATAGGTTGAAATTTTGGTCAAGCATATTTTTTCTCCTTAAGTGCTTCCGATGTGAGGTCAGGGATTGGTTCCTAACTGTCGATACTTATTTCTGGGTAGTTGGAGGTTATTTCGATCTGCGCCCTCCCTTTACCGTCGTACAGTATATAAGTCAGGTGAAAACTTTGACTGAATATATACTGGGGGTGCGATCTAATCTTATGCAGTTAGTGGCTATGGGGGGAAAAATTGATGAGTTATTCCCCGCTAAAAATTTCTCAAAACCTGAGCAATCTAGACTATCTATACAGTTATAGAGGTCGTTGGCGGCAAAGTTATCTATCATGGTGTTCCGGTCGTTTTTTAGTGGTTAGATGGCTGAGAGAACAATCAAGAAGATCTGATCAGACAGAAAATAATTGTCAGCTTTTGGGTAAGTCCCCAAAAGAGTAGGCCAATTCAAATCTGAATTCCATTACTGTCCGAGTTTGTAGGCCAATTCAAATCTGGATTCCACGACCCTCTGATGTTATTCCATAGAATACCTTGAATGAGGTTCGACAGTCAAGACGTTTTCGGGGAAGTATGAATTACAAATTATGAATTAGGAAGTGGGGAGTGGGGTGATGGAATTATGAATTATGAATGATAAATTATGAATTATGAATTATGAATTATGAATTATGAATGATAAATTATGAATGATAAATTATGAATTATGAAGTGGGGAGACCACTTCGTGCGCGTTGCGGGGGGAGATGGGGAGATGGGGAGATGGGAGCAGCGAGAAAAAAGCTGACAGCTAACGAATGTTACGATTGTTACAACATCTTGACATTAATTCTGATATCCTGACAATGTGTCAATCTGTGCAGTAACGGGGCAGAAACTCAGGTGGTATCGATCTATATTTCTATTGTTGAGGGCAACCCGCACTTGCGATCGCTATTAGCTTGGCATCTGCAACAGGCCGGTTATTTGGTCAATCAATCGGCAACCCTGCAAAGTGCGCGTCAAGCTTTCCTTCATCGTCAACCAACCTTAGCAATTATCGATTCCGACTTGCCAGATGGGGATGGAATCGAACTCTGCCGTTGGCTTTATCAACAAAAACAGTCTTTAATACTGATTCTCTCGGCCCGCAATAGCGAAAAAGACGTGGTCAATGGTTTAAAAGCGGGGGCCGACGACTACCTGAGAAAGCCCTTTGGAATGCAAGAATTTATGGCTAGGGTAGAAGTGTTAACCCATCGTTCACGCGGTGGGGCCGCTCCCCTACACTTGGATTATGGGGAATTAAAAATAGATTTAGCCCAACGACGGGTACAATTTCACGGGGAGTATATCGAATTAACGCCCCAAGAATTTAGTTTACTCTACGTTTTAGCCCAAGCGGAGGGAACACCCCTATCAAGAGCCGATTTACTGCGTCGCGCTTGGCCCGAGGAAATTGATAATCCCCGGACAATCGATACTCATGTTCTCTCTCTGCGGAAAAAAATCGAAACCGATCCCAGACAACCTAATTTAATTCAAACCGTCCGCAACGTCGGCTATCGTTTCAATTTAGAAATGTTGGCCGAGATGACTTCAGCTTTAGAAGCTAATATTATTGCCCCCACCAAAGGCAATCATAACGGCCATTCCATTAATAAAATTCCCGCTCACAATGTTAGTCGTTAATTCTGGCTTTGTCCGACTGATTAGCAGATTTTTGGCTGAAATCGTCTCCTAAGCACTTAATCGAAGCGAGGAGACGAAGGGCAAATTAAACCGTAGTCACCATTGACCGCTCCGCTTGTCGCTGAAATTCCGTCAATAAACGTCGGAATTCGTCGCCGTCAATGGTTTCCTGTTCAATCAGTATATCCACCAAGCGATCGATCGCCACACGATTGTCAAGGATAAGTTTTGTTGCTAAATCGTGGCATTGCTTGACAATTTCCCGCACTTGTGCATCAATTTTCGCCATCATTGCGAAAGAATGGTCGGCATGATAACCAGCACCAGCACCACCGAGATAGGAATTGCCCTCCTCCTCTAGGGCAATCAATCCCAATTCCGACATTCCCAGACGCGTTACCATCTGTCGGGCCAGATAGGTAATTTTTTCAATATCATTACCGGCACCGGTGGTCACTTCATCCTCACCGAAGACACATTCCTCCGCCACTCGTCCCCCTAATAATCCCGCAATTCGGGCCAATAACTGAGAACGACTGGTTAAACCCTGTTCTTCATCGGGAGTGAACCAAGTTAACCCCTGCGCTTGACCCCGGGGAATCAGGGTGACTTTTTCCACCTGATCGTGGCCGGGACAGAGACTAGCGACAATCGCATGGCCAACTTCATGATAGGCGATCAAACGCTTGGCTTTACTATCCACTAAAGCGCGCCCTTCCATACCGGCCACAATCCGATCGATCGCATCGTTGACTTCCGCCATGGTAATCGCCTCTTTCCGTCTTCTAGCGGTAAAAATCGCCGCTTCGTTGAGCATATTAGCCAAATCTGCCCCAGTAAAACCGGGGGTGCGCCTGGCGATCGCCTCCAGAGTAACATCGGCAGCAACCTTTTTATCGCGAGAATGGACCTCCAAAATGGCCAAACGTCCCTTAGAATCTGGATAATCCACCACCACCTGTCGATCAAAACGACCCGGACGCAGCAGGGCCGAATCCAAAACATCGGGGCGGTTGGTGGCGGCAATGACGATAATGCCAGTATTTCCCTCAAAACCGTCCATTTCCGTCAATAATTGGTTCAGGGTTTGTTCCCGTTCATCATTACCTCCCCCATAACCGATCCCTCGTTGACGACCAACGGCATCAATTTCATCGATAAAAACCAAACAAGGGGCATTTTCCTGGGCTTTTCGGAACAGATCTCGCACTCGCGACGCACCAACCCCGACGAACATCTCCACGAATTCCGACCCGGAGATGCTGAAAAAAGGTACTCCTGCCTCTCCTGCGATCGCTTTAGCCAGCAAAGTTTTCCCCGTCCCCGGGGGCCCGATTAACAGGACTCCTTTGGGGATTTTTGCACCAATAGCCGTAAATTTTTCGGGTTGTTTAAGGAATGTCACCACTTCCTCTAGATCTTCCTTGGCCTCATCCACACCCGCCACATCATTAAATTCTATGCCAGTTTTCGCCTCCATCTGAAACCGCGCCCTTGATTTACCGAAGTTCATCGCTTGACCGGAAGCATTGGCAGAACGACGGATAATAAACACCAATAATCCCAAGACGATAATAATCACTAACAGGTTAGTGAGAACATTGATCAGGGCTGAATTGTCAGTGCTGGGGAGAATGCCGTACTCAATTTTTTTAGCATCGAGTTTCTTGATTAATTCGGGATTTTGGTCAAATAAATTGACTTCTTTCGGGGGATCCTTGTCCGTTTGACCGACGAGGGTAACTGCTGCCTGCTGCAAAGAAGGATTGATTTCCACCTTTTTTACCTTGCCTTGGTCGATCTTCTCTAACAATTCACCGTAGGTGAGGGTATTTTGGTTTTTTTGACTCCAAGCAGGAGTGACATGGCCAAAGGTTTGCAGAATCATCCAAGTGGTGACAATCCCTTTCCATACTGGCCGATGACCACGATTCTTAGCTGACTTGGCTCTAACTACGGTGAGCGGAGATTTTTGATCCATAATTGACTCTATATCTAGTTACCCTGTATTCATTGTGACAGATTGACTCGATCGTGACCACTGTTCTGTTTTCCCCCAGGCACGACCCTGGGGGCAAATAGTGATGACGGTTTTTTGCTATACTGTATTCAGCTAGGTGGTCTAACAACTGCCTATCCCAATCACTAACAGTTTAGGGAAGTGGGTTTCGCCCGCTTTTTTTATTGTCTAAATCATGACCCATCCGCTCATCCCCGACCTGCTGCACCTAGCCACCCCTATCGCTGAAAACTTGGGGCTAGAAGTGGTCGATATCGTTTTCCAAACCAATAAAAGGCCTCCCGTCCTGCGCGTCGATATTCGCAATCTTGCGGGAGATACCGGTTTAGAGGACTGTGAGCAGATGAGTCGGGCCTTAGAAACCGCCCTCGACAGTCAAGAAATCTTACCGGAGGCCTACGTTTTAGAAATATCTAGCCCCGGCATTTCTCGACAACTGAGCAGTGAGCGCGAATTTCAGTCTTTTAAAGGTTTTCCCGTCATCGTTACCGGCCAGGATAGCCAGGGAAAACCGCAAGAATGGCGCGGAAAACTGCAAGGTAGAGATGAGCAATCTATTTATCTTAACCAAAAAGGTCGCTCCCTGAGCATCGATCGCACTACCGTCATCAGCGTCCGTTTAGATGAGCAGCGCAATAATCAGTGATCAGTAAACAGTAAACAGTAATCAGTAATCAGGGATAAAGATGAAGATAAATAAATAACTAACTGATTAACTTAAAACTTACATCTGATAACTGATAACTTACATCTGATAACTGATAACTGATAACTGATACAAGGCTAATGGCTAAAAAACTAATAACTCAAAAGTAAGGAGAAAAAATAATTATGGCTACTGTTAATTTGCCTGGTTTAAAAATAATGCTCGAAGAAATTAGCCAACGACATAATCTGCCCAAAAATGCCGTACAGGAAGCATTGCGTGAAGCACTTATCAAGGGTTACGAACGTTATCGACGCGCCCAAAGTTTAGAAAAAGCTGCTCAATTTCATGAAGATTATTTCAATAACTTTGATGTGGAATTAGACGTAGAAGAAGAAGGCTTTCGCATCCTTTCGACTAAAACTATTGTGGAAGAAGTGACCAATCCCGACCATCACATCGGTCTCAAAGAAGTGCAAGAAGTAGCCGATGAGGCCCAGTTAGGGGATGAAGTAGTTCTTGATGTCACCCCCGACCAAAAAGAATTTGGTCGCATGGCGGCGATTCAAACTAAACAGGTTTTACTGCAAAAACTGCGGGATAACCAACGTAAATTGATTCAAGAGGAGTTCCAAGATCTAGAAGGAACCGTTTTACAGGCCCGGGTCGTCCGTTTTGAAAGACAGGCCGCTATTGTCATGGTACAAAGCACCTACGGTCAACCAGAAGTGGAAGCAGAACTACCGAAACGGGAACAGCTGCCCAACGATAACTATCGGGCTAACGCCACCTTTAAAGTGCTGCTCAAAAAAGTCCTGGAAGGTTCTCACCGCGGCCCGCAATTAATCGTTTCCAGAGCGGCGGCGGGTTTGGTAGTATATTTGTTCGCCAACGAAGTTCCCGAAATCGAGGAGGAAATCGTGCGTATTGTTGCTGTCGCCCGGGAAGCTAATCCCCCCTCCCGTCACGTTGGTTCGCGGACAAAAATCGCCGTCGATACCTTAGAGAGAGACGTGGATCCGGTTGGGGCCTGTATTGGGGCCAGAGGTTCGCGGATTCAAGCCGTGGTTAACGAATTGCGAGGAGAAAAAATCGACGTGATTCGCTGGTCTCCAGATCCCGCCACCTACATCGCCAATGCCCTTAGTCCCGCCCGTATTGACCAAGTTTTGTTCACTAATGCCGAAGAAAGACAAGCATTGGTACTGGTTGCCCAGGATCAATTGAGTTTAGCGATTGGCAAAGAAGGACAGAACGTGCGTCTAGCCGCCCGTCTGACGGGCTGGAAAATCGATATTAAGGATATCGCCCTCTATAAAGGCGAACAAGAGGTAAAAACCGCTGAAACCGACCCAGAAGCGCAGGATTTAGACCAAGAATGAGCCCCTTCGTCAATTATCGACGCTGTATTAGCTGCCGTCTCTTCGCCCCGAAAGAATCTTTTTGGCGAATTGTCCGACTACACCCGTCCGGACAGATACAATTAGATCAAGGCATGGGAAGAGCCGCCTATATCTGTCCGCAGCCCAACTGTCTGCAACTAGCTCGGCAAAAAAATCGTCTCGGACGCGCCCTAAAAGCCAATATTCCCGAAACGGTCTATGAGTCCTTGCAAGAGCGACTCGGGCCCGCCGGGCAATTGAGACCAAATCAGGATTAAAATTGACGATCATAGCCACAAAATCGTTAGCATAGAAATGGGGCAGTCTTGACAGGATAAAAAATCAGCCAACTTATTAGGATCACTAACACTTTAGCCGGGGGATAATGGATGAGTAACACGAAAGTCAGAATTTACGATTTATCAAAAGAATTGAATCTAGACAACAAAGACATTTTGGACATCTGTGACCAGTTGAACATCGAGTACAAGAGCCACAGTAGCACGATCAGCGAAGAGGAGTCCCAACGCATCAAAGCGATCGCAGCGAAGGGAGTTACCTCGAGTACCAGTAAAAATAGCACGGGTCAGCGAGAATCGGCTAGTCCTGCCGAAGAAAAAAAACAAAAGATTTTAGCCCTGCATAAACATAACCGCCCCGAAACCGGCGAAGAGGGGCCGAGCCATCTCGGTCAGGCTGGTTCCTCAGCCAAACCGACTTTAATCAGTCCCCCCCGTCCCCCGGTTAAACCCCTCGTCGCTCCCCCAGGGCGCGACGGTGCGGCCGAAAAAACTCCCGCCACGGAGGAGAAGAATGCGGCTACCCCCACCGATGCAGAGATGCTATCTCAGCTCCCCAGTGTTGAAGGAACCCCGACCGAAACCCCGCTAGTCCAGGAAGCAGCCTCCACCTTAATCGCCCCACCTAATCGACCCTCCCTCACCCCGAAACCGCGCCCTGAAACCGCCTCGGTCCGTCCAGAACCCCGATCTAAAAATGCCCCTGGCAGTAACGACAGGCCCCCTTGCCCTGAGCCAAGTCGAAGGGGGGGAGAAAAACGCGAGCGCGGCGAGAGCGAAAACGCCCCTAATCCTGAGCGCAGGGCTGGCTTGGCTAAACCAGAAAAACCGACCCTCAACCGCAAACCCGACGGAAAAAGCCCGAAACTGGGGGAACCAGCTAGAGAAGTGCGGGAGACGGTGGAATTGAAGCGCCCAGTTCGCCCCGGTATGCCCGCTAAAATCTCAGCTACCGGCGAGGAAGAAACCGATACCACCAAGAAATCTGGCATTGATGGCACAGAAATCGATACGGATACCGGACTGCTCGGAGCAGACGGGCTGAAAAAACTCAAACGACCGACCATGCCCCCTCGCATGGCCAAAAAATCTACTTGGGAAGAAGAAGAAGAAGAGGAGAAAAAAGCGGCCAAAACCGCCAAAACTGCCGGCAAAAACAAACGCCGCACCCAAGCCCTCTTTGAAGATGACGATGATCTAGAATCGGAACTGTCCGGGTTAATTAATACCCCCAGTTTTACCCTTTCCACCGCTCGTCCCCCCAAACCGCCCAGCGCTAAAGTTGCCACCCCCGGCACCCCAACAGCAGTCAAAGTTAAGCGGCCTAGTAAACCAACCGCCCACACCGGCAGCCCGAAAAGCGAGCGCCAAGAACCTCAAGAGGAAAAACGCCCGGAAAGCATCGTCGTCACCGGCAGTCTCACCGTGCGCGACCTCTCGGAATTGATGAAAGTCCCCGAAACTGAGATCATCAGAACCCTATTTTTTAAAGGGATGGCGGTTAATATCACCCAAACTCTCGACGTGGACACGATCGAAATGATCGCCAGGGACTTCGAGATCGCCGTGGAAACCCCCAGCACCCAGTCGGCGGCAATCAAAACCACGGAAATGATCGATGTCTCCGACTGGGAAAGTCTCCAGCGTCGTCCCCCCGTCGTCACCATTATGGGTCACGTTGACCACGGTAAAACCACCCTCCTCGACTCGATCCGCAAAACCAAAGTCGCCCAGGGGGAAGCCGGCGGCATTACCCAGCACATCGGTGCTTACCACGTCGATGTGGAACATAACGGCAAACCCGAACAGATTGTCTTTTTGGATACCCCCGGCCACGAAGCTTTTACCGCTATGCGCGCCCGCGGGGCGAGAGTCACCGATATAGCGGTGCTGGTGGTGGCCGCCGATGATGGCGTGCAACCCCAAACGAAAGAGGCAATTAGTCACGCCAGGGCCGCGGAAGTCCCCATCGTGGTGGCGATTAACAAAGTCGATAAACCCTCGGCTAACCCCGACCGGATTAAACAGGAATTGACCGAACAGGGACTGGTGGCCGAAGATTGGGGCGGTGAGACGATCATGGTTCCCGTTAGCGCCCTGCGGGGTGAAAATCTCGATAATCTGCTGGAAATGATTCTCTTGGTGGCAGAAGTGGAGGAATTGGTCGCTAACCCCGACCGCTTGGCGAAGGGAACCGTCATCGAAGCTAACCTCGATCGCACCAAAGGTCCCGTGGCTACCCTGCTCGTCCAGAATGGCACTCTCCGGGTGGGCGATAGCATCGTCGCTGGTTCCGTTTTCGGCAAAATTCGGGCGATGATCGATGATCGCGGTCAAAAAGTCGAAGCGGCTACCCCCTCCTTCGCCGTGGAAATCCTCGGTCTTAGTGATGTGCCGGCCGCTGGCGATGAATTCGATGTCTATGAAAGTGAAAAAGAGGCCCGATCAATCGCTGATCAACGGGCGATCGAACGACGCAACACCCGTTTACAACAGGCCCTCTCTTCTCGTCGCGTTAGCCTTAGCACCCTCTCTATCCAAGCTCAAGAAGGACAACTCAAGGAACTTAATCTCATCCTCAAGGCAGATGTGCAAGGTTCCGTCGAGGCCATCCTCGGTGCGCTTAAACAGTTACCCCAAAACGAAGTGCAGATTCGCGTTCTCCTCGCCTCTCCGGGGGAAATCACCGAAACCGATGTGGATCTGGCCGCCGCTAGTGGTGCGGTGGTGGTGGGCTTTAATACCACCCTGGCCAGTGGTGCGCGCGCATCCGCCGATCGGGAAGGGGTCGATATCCGCGATTACAATATCATCTACAAGCTTCTCGATGATATTCAAGGGGCGATGGAAGGTCTTCTTGACCCC
The DNA here is from genome assembly GCF_020245605.1 of Microcystis sp. M061S2. Taxonomy (NCBI): domain Bacteria; kingdom Bacillati; phylum Cyanobacteriota; class Cyanophyceae; order Chroococcales; family Microcystaceae; genus Microcystis; species Microcystis sp. M061S2. Next base: position 9,345 of record NZ_JADBUP010000157.1, read on the forward strand.
GAAGAAGTGGAAGAACACCTCGGTTTCGCCGAAGTGCGTGCCGTCTTCACCGTCGGTCGTGGGGCCGTGGCGGGCTGTTATGTCCAATCCGGTAAACTGGTGCGGAATCGCTTCCTGCGCGTGCGTCGCGGCAAGGAAATTGTTTATCAGGGGGTTCTCGATTCCCTCAAACGGATGAAGGAAGATGCCCGGGAAGTGGCCACCGGTTTCGAGTGCGGTGTCGGTGTTTCTAAATTCAATGACTGGAAAGAAGGCGACATTATCGAAGCCTACGAAATGGTCATGAAACGCCGCACTTTATCCAGTTAATTACACTTGAACCGTCGGGAGTCGGGAGTCAGTTATCAGTTATCAGTTATCAGTCATCAGTCATAATTCCCCCACTCCCCCACTCCCCCATCTCCCCACTTCATAATTCATAATTCATAATTCATAATTCCCCCACTCCCCCATCTCCCCACTTCATAATTCATAATTCATAATTTATAATTTATAATTCTCATTTCCCTCTATGAAATCAGAACCTTTTTTGTGGATTCATCTGGCAGGGTTAGCGGCTTTGCCCATCTTTTTACAAATCGCTTGGATTGGTTTAGCTGTGGGCGATCCCTTGCCTTTTCTTTGGCTAGAATGGCTATTTCTGGGAGCGATCGCTATTATTCCAGTCTTTTGGATGCAGTGGACAAAACCTTTTGATATCTTTAGTCTTTTGTTGGTTGCTCTCAAACCGAGTCAACTCACCCCCGAACAGTTAAAAATTCTCTCTCTTTTTCAACGTCCTCGCCATCGTCTTCTTACTCTTTTGGGAGTCGTCCTCTTAATTCTCATCGCTTGGCCCATCTATAATTTTGCCCCTCTAGCGGCTGCCGTGGCCGCCTATCTCCCCCAATGGCGGCTTTTAGGTTTAGTCATCGCCGCGATCGCTCTCCTCTTAAGTCACCTATTTCTACAGGTTCCTCTGAGTGTTCTCGGGGTTTTAGCCACGAAGGAAAGTGACTGGACAGACACCGAAGCTTTAGTTATTGAGCGCATTCCTGAGTTATTTACCATTTTTGGTCTAAAAGTTAATAAAATTATCTAAATTAGCCAAAATGCCGACAATTGGTGGGCTAGGAATGCAGGATCGAGCGCCCGTTTAAGGGTTGAATATTCCTCGCATTACGCGGAAAAATCGCGGCCAATTGTTGCAGTTGTTGGGGAGAAATTTCGATCGCATTTTGCCAGACTAACCAGAGAACATCCTCGCTACAGGGGGGAGTGGACAAAGACCCCCGATATTCATAAAAACCGCTATTTTCCGGCAGTAAAAGCCCGACATTGACCCAAGTATCGGGGATAATCATTTCAGGAGAAGGTTCTTGGGGCAAATAATCCCAAATGGTTTGTAAATAGGGATTATTTGCCCCAATTTCGGCTAAGATGCCCACAACTGCTAAATTTCCCTTCCCATTTCGATGCACTAAATGAATTTCTAGAGGGAAAGACTGACCTTTAATCTGATGTTCGCTGGGATGATGAAAATGGAACTGCAACAAATCCCATTTTTCACCGTGAAAACTCATATTTCCTCCTTTTTCGGTCTGAACTAAGATTGTACGACCGTTATGGCGAATTTTTAGGGGTATAGGACGATAATTAAAGGTGGGGTGGTATAGCTCTTTTTCAGTCACTATACTCAGATCGATCGGTGTTTGTTGCTTTCCCGTGGTGCAGAGGCGATAATTCCTTGATAATTCGCCCCAATGGTCAATATTTTGATAATTCCAAGTAAATTCTGGATTAATAGCCCCAAGAAGAGCCTGAGAGCCTATAAATTGCAGTAATTCTCGTCTATACATGGGATTAAATTTAGCAAACCCTAATTAGAAATTTTCTTGGGGATTTACGCCCAATTCCCGCAGTTTAGCCGCTAATTTTGCGGATTTCTGCCTTTCCTGTTGGACTTGATTTTCTGCTTCTACAGCCCGATTTTCTGCCTGTTGTGCCGCTTCTGCGGGAGTGGGTACTAATTCACCTTCGGGGGTAAAATAGCGCAATTTATTGGCAGATAAACCCAAATATAAGCCTAATTGTTGACTCCAGAGCCTTCCCTGGGCATTGGGGGTAATCGGTTGATATTGACCGCTAATTAGAGTAAATCCTGCAAATTCTAAGCTTTCTGGGTCAAACCAAAAATAATCGGGAGTGCGAAATATATCTTGATAAATTTGTTTTTTCTCCTCTCGGTCAACTTTGGCGGTACTATCGGAGAGAATTTCCACAATTAAATTGGGATATTTACCCTCTTCTCGCCAAACTACCCAACTTCTGCGGTTAGGATTGGGATTTGTCCCCAAAACCACGAAAAAATCAGGACCACGGCAGAATTCTGACTTTTTCTGGTTAGGACTGTAATAAATGGTTAAATTGCCGGCGGCAAAA
>NZ_JADBUP010000158.1:0-11878 GCF_020245605.1 Microcystis sp. M061S2
ATACACCGGAGATCTCGAGCCCAGCGCTAGAGCCATCAAAGTTTGGGCATCTAATCTCAAAAGTATGCAAATTGATCGTTTGAAGCGTTCTAGAACCAAGATAAAGCTGACGTGAAACTCGAAGCGAGCGAATTGTGGGCTCGCCTGCAAATGCATTAAGGCCCGAGGTTTCTAAAACCCCATCAACAAAGCTTTGAGCAGCCGATAAGTTAGAATAGCTTTGAGAAATAAAGTTGGCGCGGCGCAATACACCGGTGACGCCAATCCTAGCCCCAGCACCTTGTAGGCGGACTTTCTTATAGCCCCCATCCATATCCTCTAGTGTGACGTTTCCAACAGCATAGACAAAAACATCACCCGGTTCGTCTTTTAGCTTAATCTCAAAAGTCGGATCCCCATCAATCCAGCGAGTCGTATCCTCAATGAGTGCAATAGAATCAAACTCCAGCTCTCTGCCGCCGTACCGGACCACATCGGGGTTTCCAAAGAAAAACCTCAAAGGGTTAGTCTGAGCATTGTCCGTCAGACCTGCATTTGAATTTGCATTTAGAGAGTAATCAGGAAACGTATCCCGATCATAGTCATTTGCACCTGAACCGCCCGAGCCGACAGGCGGGAAATAAGTCCAGTTTCCGCTCATTGAGTTTGTCCTCGCTTTAATTCATTAAACAGCAAAAAGCCTGGCCTTGCTAGGGTTCAAATGCGCTCTAAAAGAAAGACGGGGGCACCGACATCCTGAGGTCACGCATTGAAATAACAAAACCAGGCCCACGGATTTTACAAAACCCGCAAAAATTAAGGTGCAACGCTAAAGAAGCTCTTGATGTCTTGCAGTGTTCGAACAACACAAGCAACCGACAGCGCCGTGACGCCGCCCGATGCGGTTGTAACCGACAAAATGTCGCCTTCAGCAAGCTGAAGCAAGCTTGAGCCAGCAGCCGGCAATACGTAGGTCTGTACGCCAGATGTGCCCAAAGCCTGAAGCGTCAAAGCTGAGCCGATGTTGATGTTCGTCAATCCAGCACCAGCAATGAATCGTTGTGCAATAAGTTGCAAAGTCGGGGTTGTGGTCAACCCAGTAGCAGCAACTCGCACAGCGTCAATTTGATGAGCGCCGGGGATGATTTCAATTTTGTATGTTCCAGCCGCGACGTTTTGCGCGTCTAGAGAGGTAATCCTGCGACGTTCGGAAACGTCGAGTTCTCTTGCAATAACAGGCATGATTAAACTCCTTTTTTCATGTCCATTGAGGACGTGTTTATATCGCCAAAGGCTTTTTTAAACTGCGAACGATTATCCGCAAAAAACCCCTCAGCGGTTGTTTTAAGACCACGACGTTTTGATTCCTCAGCTTTTAAGTATTCAGCCTCTAGTCGATCAACGATGTCTGATCTTGACCAGCCATCACTTTCACGTAGCTTCAACATTAAGGGTTCTAAACCCCACTCAGCCGCTTCGGTTCTCATCGTCCAATCCTTTGTTAGCGGGAAAATAAAATGAGGCGCGTCAATTTCTTTCATCGGTTTACGATAGAGCCCTAAGAGCCCTCCCCCCATATCTCGACAAAATAGCTTCGAATCATAGCCCTTTAAGTGCCAATTGATTCGACTCAAACGATATGACACGCCTCAAGTCCCTCCCCTTATGGGCTCAAGTAGTTACGAAGTGCAGCGGAAGCAGAAGCCTTTTCGTTGAACAAGTTCATGAACAAACGAACTCGGACTTCTAATTGGTCGGCTGCAACTTGTGCAATGTACATAGAGCCAGTTTCGTCAGCAAACTCAAGCTCTGCCAACATGTATGCTTTGAAAGCATCCCACGGAAGGAAGAACATGCGCTGAGGGCAATCCTTGTCCGGCACAACGGGGATTCCGTTGAAGTCCAGATAGAATTGATCTTTGGCAGCAAAACCGCCATCGCCTTTGACCGTATTGCTGTAACGCTTATCAGCGGTCAGAAGCTTTTGGTAGTAACGCAGAGAATCGAAGTCTGTGAAGATCGCGCTGTATTTTGCGCCCCCTCGTTGCAGACCCAAGTTCCAAGCTTGTTGCATTGCATCCAAAGTCAATTGACCAGCGCCCAAATCAACCACGTTTCCACGTGCGGATGGGAACAAAGATCGATCGACGTTGAACACGGTTGTGGTCAAGCCATCAAGCTGAGTCAAAAGACCGTTGATTTCTTGTCCAGCCGATCCAGTGCGGATGAGGTACGTGCCAGCCGCAGCTGTCACGGGGCCGCTCAAAGTAACGGTTCGTGTAGAACCTGTTCCAGTAATCGACAAAATGTCTACAGCCGATGCAACAACAGTTCCAGCAGTGGTGACGATATCAACCGTCAGACCAACGTCCAAGAACTTGTCTGGAGCCTCAACAGCTTCACGACCTGCAATGGTGATAACAGGGGTTGCAACAGCGTTAGCACTAACGCGAGCAAGCCAGCCTGAACCGTCCCATGACAACTGGCGGTTTACATCAGACTTCAAATCCTTGTAACCCTCTTCCAACTCATAGGCGGCAGCGCGCACGAAAGCGCCTGTGTCGTTCTGAGAAGCTTTGATCATGGGTCCAGTGACACCAAAGCGCAGGTAGTTATACTTAGCTGCGATGATGGCCTGAACGGTTGTTTGACGACCGATAGCTGGCAAAATTCCGCCGTCGCTCGTTGCACCGATTCCAGGGTTACGTCGCACTTTCAAAGGGCGAATAACTTGTTGTCCGGTGTATGCGTTTTTGATCTTTTCCGAACCTCGGTAGACAGGAATTTCATCGTTGAATTGGCTCACGATGGGGCCTTGATAGAAATTCTTGAGCTGCGCGAGGTTGGACTGAATGGAACTAAATTGGTTTCCCATTGTTTTCCTTCCCCTGGAAGGTCAAACAGACTTAGTTGCCAGAGTAATGTGCTAGGGCGGCAGCGGTAGCTTCCTTCAGATTTCGCGCCACAACGGGCGCTTGTCCTGGGATACCTCCACCACGGGGCACGTCTCGGCCTAACTCGTTTGCCTTCATTTGTTTTGAGTTAAGTTTTTTCACATACGTCTTAGCAAACGATTCCATAGCCTCATGACTTGCCTTGAATGCCTCTTCGACATCCTTTTCAGTCAATTTGCCCGAGCCTTCTTTGGTCTTCTCAGCCAATCGAGCTTGGAGCATCGAGACCACATCTTGTTCTCGCGCATGCTCAAATTTCGACTGAAACTTAGTGAACTGCGTATCGATCCACTGTTCGTTAGATTTCACGTCGTTCTCAAAGAAGCGTTGCTCGACCTTTTCAAGCCGAGACAATAACTCAGGCGGCAAATTTGGTTGATCTTTTGCTACCGCTTGTGATTCCGAACCGCGCCCCGCTTGGCCTAATGCAAAGTTTAGGTAGCCATGGAATTTCTCCGGGTATACCTCTTTGAATCGGGCTGCAAGACTTGGGTTCTGCTTTATCGTTTCAAGGTCAGCCGCTAGGTTGTCGTAGTATTTACGTTCCTCGGCCAACGCTTGTGTTTTCCTTGTGTAATCGGACTGCATGAGCATGGCTTTTTCAAGCTCGTCGGCGGTCCACTCTTTGTCTTTAAACTTGAATTTCTCGACCGCCGCTAAATCCAAAAGCTCTTGCTCGGTAGCTTGCTCGGTGGACTGTTCACTAACATCAGGGTTAGTCGTCTCAGTTGTTTCAGTGTTGTCTTGATCTTGTTCTAACATGGTGCCCCCCACCGATTAAGTCCCAATTGTACCAGCGATCTACGATTTTTGAACCTTCTTAGCCATTTCTTGGCTCGCTCGCTCTGTCAAACTTTTAGGCTTATCGTTTGATTTTGCAAGTTTCATCACGTCTTCCTCTGACGCGCCGTCTCCAAGCAATGCAATTAAGTCCTCAATGCTCATCTCTTTTTCTACAGAGACTTCCTCTTCAGGACTCTCCATTTCGACTTCAATTTTTGCATCTTTTACTTCAGGAGCTAGATCGGTGCCTTTTACAGCGTCGCCCTTGTCTTCATTCATGGGCTTTCCAACCATCGCCTTCCTTTTCTCCAGGGCCATCATCAAAGCATCTTTCATCATGTTATTTCTCCCTCAACACCCAGGCCTTCGGGCGCTTGGGCTTCCTCCTCAAGATTTTGTTGGCTTGATGCAAGCTCATCGGCCTGCAATTGTAACTCTTCCTCAGTTGGCTCAGGCGGGGCTGTCATCTCAGTCTGTGCCTCGACATGCTCCTCAATGTTTTTGAGCAACAAAGCTTTAGCTTCGTCTGACAATTGGTCAAAATCCGGACTAATTCGATACTCGTTTTTGACCTCAAAATGCCTAGCGTGGTCATCATACATGTTCACGCCTGGATCAATTCCACGCTTGATCATCTCCATGTCACGTTCAATCTGAGAATCAATGAGTGACTGCTTAGTCCAAGCCTCTGCAATATCCCCATATTCCATCATGGATAGAACACGAGCACGAACCTTTGGGTCAGCAGGGTCACCAAGTAGCCCCGAATTATAAGCGTTCATCAACTCTTGTCGTTTGACAGTCTTTGAAGTGGGAACCGTGGAGCCAGGAATTACAAAAACGTCAGTGTTGTTTTTAAGGTCCGTCCCAACAAATTCCTTCACATCATAAGCTCGGCCCTTGCCTGCAATCTTTAACAATCGAGGCAAAACATAGAACTTTTGAGCGTATTCCAAGATGTGTTTACCAAGACGCGCATAAGCTTCCTCATGCGCCTCGGTCATCACACCGATTCGTGTCTCATCTTGTTCAACTAGTAATTGCATCCCAACGGCTGGAATGGTCGCAGATGGCATTTGACCACGAGATGGCTGGTTGATGCCTGAAATGTCCAGCATCTCCATCGTGACCTTCTCATCCTCGTTATAGGCATATTGAGGAATGGTCGGCATCTGCAATGGAGTCGGTGGAGCGGCATTTGGGACGGGATTGTATTCCAAGACTTCGCCCGATTGATCATTCAGTGACTCTTGAGCCATCCCATGACCTTTGGCGGCCAAAACTTTAGAGGTCAAAGTCCTCGTGAGCCACGCAGCCCGCATCGTTAGATTCTTGTTCTTATAATCAGCCAATGGGCGCAAATGAGTCACAACCGACTCGGAGTAGAATTTGCCGCCGATGATGATGTCGTCAAACTTAACAAAAGGAATCTCACCGATCGGGAGTTCCTTGTCTTCTAGCAATATCCCATTCGCAACGGTTACCATGCGCCCCATAGGGTGTTTGGTAGATCGGCGCTCATAAAGCACCATTTCAATTGCAGCGTTTTTCATTATGTTCTGGGGATTCCCAGATGTGGGAGTCTGAGAGTTGATTGATTGGATTCGCTGCTCGTATTGAGCCGACAAAAGCCAAGCGCCTTCTTCTTTTACAGCCTCACCACGCTCACCAAAACGAGCCCTGAAGTAATCAAGCTTTCTAACCTTTGCCTGAACAACCCATTGGGCCTCATCCAAGGTCTTAGCAATTGGATCCACAAAGAGTTCAAATGGCGAACAAACATCCACCCGAATATCACCCTCGTAACCCATAACCTGATTCAACTCAGGGTCGATCATGGGTTTACCAAGTTGATCATCCCAACATACTTTAAGGTATGCATGGCCGCATTGTTGAACCCACATCATGAGGTCCAAACGCTTGCGGTTAATGTTTTGCTGATCCCAGACCTGATTTAATACCTGGAGCGCCAAGCGTGCGGCCTGTTTATCGTCGTTATCATTCGAATTAGGCCGAACATCGTATTTAGGCTTAGATTTTGTGAGCCTAGCCAGTCTGTTTTGTAGTGTGGGCAAGATCGAGTTCACATGAACCCGGTTAGCCCTCAAATACCTAGCCCCTTGAGCTATGGGACGAAACGTCCTTGTCGTCGAATCATATCGAATCGAGTCATAACCCAAGAGATAAGCGATGTTGGTCATCCAAATGGCTTCATGAGCCACCCGGTTGCCGCTTTGACGAACCTCGTCGACGCGCCCTTTTACAAACGAGACAAGTTTTTGCTCATCGTTTGATTGTGAGGACACGTCGAACTTCTGTTTTTCATCTGACTCGGCCACGTCAGCGTCTTTTTTAAAGAGATTGTCAAAAATTCCCATCTTATAGTGGTCCAAACTCCTGTAACTGTCTTAAGTCCTCAGGAAGCTCATCCTCTTCTAATGATTTTGACGGTTTCTTGGGTTTTTTCAACATCTCGGACTGAACATATTCGCCAAAGTTCCGGCTCATTAACTTATTTATGAGTTTTTGCCGCTCCCAGGCGTGCATAAGCTCACGAACAACAACAAAGCCAGCCCAAAAAAGGAAATCATTCATGGACTAACAACGGTACCGAAGTTTCCATGGAGTTTGTTCACAAGACTTGCCGAGTCCTCAGCCTTGATCTTTTCCATTTCGCCTTGAGGATACACTTTGACGCCTTGATAGATGAAAAACTTTCCCTCACCCAATCCATTGGGATTGAAGTAATCGATAATTGTCTTATCAGCTTCAATTTCAGCTGATTCCATCGTTCCACCTGTCACCATGGCATGATGTTGAGCTTGGGCGATCTTTGTTTGGAATGCTCGAAGGAGTTCACCGGTCGGGTCAATAGCTTGAACCTTGTCCATTGCCATCTGCATGCTGCTCTTGGCGCTCACGGGCGAGGCGTCGAATGTAATGCCTTTCGTAGTCTGGGTGGTTTGGTCCGATGTTTTCATGCGTTACCCTTTCCTTCATAGGTCTAAATGCTATGCGCTCCATGTTGGCCAAAGCATCGGCCAAGTCATCATGCGCCCCTCGGGGAAACTGCAATAATTCGTTTTCTAAATCTTGGAGCCCCCGGTTCAGATATATCATGCCCCACTCAAAACGTGGAACTAACTGCAAGATGCGAACTCCTTTTGATTCGCCGCGTTCATATTTGATTTCACTGAGAGGTAACACGACGTTTCGACGCATCCCCTCTTCATAGAGCAAATGCAATAAGACTTTTTGATAGGCAATCGACTCGACCCCAATGCCATTAAAATTGAACTGAGCATGAGCATCGAAGATCTTATTGATAAGCGTTGTGGGGTCCATTCGGGCTCTCATTGCCACTTCGATATACCATCGGCCCTCAACATCTACGGAACCGGCAACTAACGCTGTATAATCGGCTGTCTCAGCCTTCGATATTGCAGGGTCAACAAGTAAAAAGCGCGTAACGGGGCTTGGGATCTCGCTATAATATTTAAACCAGTCGGGCTTAAAGCGTTGCTCATCCTCAGGGATGACTTCATTCTGGTATTGGTTAGCGAATATGTAGGAGCCTTGTGAGCGCTTAACTTTCTCTAGAAATGCGTGATCGAGCCGCTCGGGAAAGTATAAAGAGCCGTCCGGCCTGATAGCCTTCTCGTAAACGACTGACCAACCCTTTCGAACAACGACGCGTGAACTCAATGAATCGCCCCCATCGGCTCAAACTTATCACCTGAACTACGGGCTTTAAACCATCCGGCACCCAATCCTCTGGGATCGGATAACGCGCCTTGATTTCTTCAACGCGACGCGCCCAGTCTTTTAGCAATCGCGAATCACGATTTGTAATCCACTCATTCATGGCTTCATAGAACTCCCCATGATCGGGGTAATTCATGCGGCGCACTTGGACGATGTACTCATAGGCTTGTCTTGTAGATAAGGCCTCAGTATCTAACCGCTCAGTTTCTCCGTTGTACGGAACCACATCATCCATAGGGCCAATGTGAGTTTTCTTTATTTTGCCTGTCGTTTTATCAACAATGTGTGTTCTGATTAAGACCATAGTTGATCCCATAGACTCGATTTAACAGCGATTGTTTTACCAGGCACGGAAACACCTAAGAAACCTGCGATCTCAGAGGCATATGCATCAATTCGCTCTTGAGTGAGAATCTCGTCTGGCTCAAGGTCTACCCAAATTTGAAGGGCAGCGCTCAACGACCCGTTGCCAATGAGACCCGCCACCGCTGCTAGCTTGCCTGCCATGACAAGAGACTGGTTTTCCGTGATCCCATAGATCACATCGTTTTCGGTAACAAAGCGCACCATAAGCTCTTGGCCAAATTGAATGCGGTTAACCCGGTTTTGAATCTGTTGCATGAAAGCATCACGCTGAGCTTGCTCAGTCTCTAACGCTGCAAAATAGGCTTGAACCTCAGTAGCCAGTGACGCATTGATCGCATCGATTTCTGTTTGAGTTGCAAAAACCCAGCCTTCCCCAAACGGTGGATCAAGACCAATGGAGACCTGCCACACATAACCCTCTGGCATTAGCGGATGGCGATTGGGGTTAAATGCTTGAGTGATGTAATAGCGATCTTTCATTGCGCAAATCTCCACACGTTCTTATTGCGTTGCTCAAAGGTCACATAGTCCAAAAAGTATTCACAAGTACCAGATGTCCCAATCGTTGAACTGGTAAAAATACACTGATGAAAAAATCCTATCGGGTTTGTCGTTGGCACGTTGGTTGTAATTGACCCCAGGTTAATCCACTCCCCAGCCGAACCAGTTGTGTTTTTGTCATCCCAAAGTTTGTAGAAGGTCACAACCCAGTCTGTTCCATTATGCGATGCTCGCCACATAAATGAACGATAAACCCCACCCGTCGGGTCGCTTGTGTGCAATATAATGCTTTGATTACTGGCTATCCGCGTTGAAACACCTGAGCTTCGACAAATCGGCTCAAAGCGCCAAAGGCTCCCCGAAAACGTGGTTGGGTCGCGGATAAATCCAACCGCATTGGTAAAATCGCTGTTGATGTTGGCGCTATTGCCCATTCCCAAAAATTCATAAACAAGCGTGCCGCCACCAAATATCAAGTTTGCGCATCTGACTTTTGCCGTAAACGTATAATCATAATTTGGATCAAGGCGCCATGGAGCGTTGCCCCCAGTGTAGCCATAACCAACAGCCGCACTGGCCCCACCGCCTGGGGGGATATTGTATTGAAGCCTTGCAACTCCAACCTCTCGTCCAGTTGTAGGGGCCACTTGAACAGCAACCCCAGATGCGCCTGCAATAAAAGATGTTAAAAATGTGTGCCCAGTCTCAGACCTTCCAGATCCTCGCTGGACAATGTCATCCTTCATCCTCGAGCCGAGTTTAAAATCATCTTGAGGCAAGCCAAACGCGTGAAGATTAGGCTGCCAAAGTGCGACGCGTGGCATGGGCTACCACCTTACTGTGCTAAAGCGTTTTTGAAATCTATAGAAATCTTGATCAATAAAATAGGCCGTGGCCGCCGCTGTTGAAGTTGATAGGAAGTAGAATGTTGGCCAAAGTGCCAGTGCGGTGCCTGGTAGTGCGATTGTTTCCACTAAAGTTGCGTTTACAAAAACGCTCATCGAAGTAGCGGCGGCGTTGATTTCAATCCGCAAATAAGTCCAGACGTTGTTTGATACCGCCGCAGCAACTGATGTGCCAGTTGTAATAACCCCACCAACTACAGACCTTGGACGCCAAAAGTTTGAGTTATTGAATCCAATAAACACGGCATTTGTAGGCGTGGCCGTTGTCGTGTCAGCAAGGCCCAACCAATACTCTCTAACTGTGACGTTTGTTGTGGGTGCTTGAACTCGCACGACAGCATCAATTCGGATAGCCCCGCCAGTTAGAAGCGTTTGAGCAACCGTTCCCAGATTCCCTACACTCAACGACGTGTTAGCTGCCGAATGAGTGATTTGCTGCCTTATAGCGCCTGGATACTGCGCGCCCAATTGTTGGTTGGTGACTGACCAAGTTGCCCCTGTATTTGTAAAAGCCCAGTTCCAAATCCCAGATGTTAGCCGAGGAATCCAATCTTCTTGAATTTGAACATATGTTGCAGGGTTGAACTCATTGTTTTGCACCGACTCAATCTGAGCCGTTAAAGGATTGAACCGATTACCAAGTGGCATATTAGACCAACGTTACGTTAAGAATGTTGTCCTTGAAAGCATCAACGTAGTTCACTGTGGCCGTTTGAACCAACGTGCCACCTGAGCCGCCAGTGCGATAAAAATAAACCTCTTGAGTAACTACGGGATAAGTGGCCCCTACAAAATCTGCTCCAAATGGCAGAGAATCAATAAATGTTGGCGTGGGACCACTTGAACCACCACCACCACCGCCTGATCCAGAGATAACAATTCTTGGCATATTATTCCGCCCCCGCTGAGCGGCATCGCAAAATGCCTATCGTCGCAGTAGCACCTGATGCCGCAAAAAAGATGCTACCCGACAAATCCACACTAACCGTCTCGCCAATCCCCATCGGATAACCAACGCCCCACGTCAATGTAGCGCCGCCAATAAGTAGAGTTGAGCCAGAAATAAACTTAAACACAGTAGCGTTTTGAAACGCTTGGACGGGTATTTCGACAATCGCAGATAAGCCAATAGCCTGGATGCTCCCCTGTAATGAGAAAACATCATCACGACTAGAGCCCATTAGAACAACGACGCCCCAGCGCTCAAACCGTTCATCACTGCAACCGTGCTTGTCACCCCAAAGCTAGAAAGGAAACAGCCCGCGGGGCCTGGAAAGAATTGATATTGGTTGGCCAGAATCGGGAAGCCCGAAGCAGCCGCTACACCCGTTGAACCTACAATTGCACAACTTCCGCCGATGAGTTGAAAGGCCCGCCATACACCGTAGACAGTTTGAGGAACCGCTTGTGTGGTGTTTGGTGCCAGTACAAAGACCGTAGGCTGTAAAAAGTGAACGTCATTCTCTCTTGCCATTATTTTTTAATCCCCTTTAAAACCATAACAGGGTCATCGATATATTCAAAATTGTACCCCGGAAAATACGTTTTGCCAGCCATCCAGAATTCTTGAGGCGTATAAGTTCGAAGATGAGGCTGTTTCTTGGTGCGCCATTGCTTGCATCCTTCCCCAAAACAGTACCGAGGCGTACTTAAGTAAACCCTATCAGGATTTCCCTGACGCCAAGCCATAGCAGCCAAGTCCCTTGGATTCCAAATGTGCTCAATGATCTCATAAGCAATAAACCAAGTTTGAGCGCCCTCAATCTTTGGGCCCAGTGCTTCACCAAGTCTGGGCTGAGCCATTTCATAAGCTCGAGGCTCAAGACCAATGGGTTCATATGTAAACTTGCACCCATGAAGCTTTAACCCCAAGGGAAGCATGTAATCACCCGGTCCCATATCAACTAAGTGGGGCACAATCCCTTGTGCGTTAGCAGCCTTCACGTCCTCTAACATCGTACGGCCACGGGTGACATTTTGAATCCAATAGAGCACCGATTCGTTGTCTTTGGGCAAATCCCCATCCACGTTCTTGTAGTCATGGACTTGGAATATCGCAGCCTCAATATCGCGCCGCATTGCAAGGATCGGTTCAGGCGTATTGTCCCTATAATAACCAGGGATCAAATCGAGTAGCTGTAGCGCTCGCTCGGCCTCATCTGCTTTCATCAATTGATCGGCTGCAACGAGCCAATGCTCTAAATCAAATTCTTGTATCATCTCGGCACCCCTCAAGACCTAAGTTCCCACGGTCAGCGAGTTCTAATTCTTCCCGCAATACGTGGCCAATTAGATCCCCTTCGGAATACCTTGTACCGATTAAAACATAAACCCCATTGGGCTCGAGAATTGATAAATTGTAGCGATAATGACGCACAATCTTTGCTCGTTGCTCAGGCGTCGATGAGTTCTTCGGTGAGTTGTAATCATCCCCTATGATGTGAGTATAGTGCTGACCAACCTTCACGGTTCCAATCCCACCACACGAGACACTAGGTTCCTTCCAAGGTCTTGTGCGTTGCGCAATGATGAGCCCATCGGCTGACCAAAGCTCTTTAGAGTTAAAGCGCCCAAATAGGTAAACAAGCATTTCGGATTCCAAGACGCCTTTGATCTCTCGAAGAA
>NZ_JADBUP010000159.1:0-18029 GCF_020245605.1 Microcystis sp. M061S2
CAGGTGCAAGATTTTGAGAGAATTGTGCTTCCAAACCTTGCGTCTTCATCGGCCCGCGTCCTGTAGGGGCGAAGCATTCGGGCAATAACCTATCGGTGAAACCGTAGATTTTCTATCCGAATGCTTCGCCCGTACTTTTTGTCGCAAACCCTAAGTAGGTGGGTGTTAAAAATTGTCAGATACTCCCCTTATTAAGGGGGGATTAAGGGGCGATCGGCACCCCCCTTATCAAGGGGGGATTAAGGGGGGATCAAGGGGGGATTTATCTTCAATTATAACCAGCTACTTTATTAAGGATAATCAGGATGAGTGTCATCTACGACTTGGAACACATCACCACCTATCATTATCGTAAACCGGTAACTTTTGGGGAACATCGGGCGATTTTTTTGCCTAGTGCCGGTCACGGTGAAAGAATTATCAGTTATTCTGTAGAAGCGAATATTGCCGCCAAAACGCGCTGGACTATGGATACTCTATCTAACAACGTGGTAGGGATTGAATTCGCTCAAGCAGCGTCAGAATTAATCGTTACCTGTCGATTACGGGCGGAACATTTTGGCTTAAAAGCGATCGCTGATTTTCCCCTCGCTCAACGGGCGATCGAAATTCCCATCCAGTACACCCCCGATGAATGGTTAGATCTAGTGGTGTTTATGCGTCCCCACGCTGAGGATGCCGACGGCAGCTTGGCAGCTTGGGCCAAAAGTTTTGTAGCGGGGGATCAAGATGATACCCTCGATGCCATGGCAAGAATGATGGCGGCTATCAAAGATAATTTTACTTACCAATCCAGGGAGAGTGAAGGAACTCAATCCCCCGGAGAAACCCTGCGGCTAAAGTCGGGAACTTGTCGCGATTATGCTTGGTTAATGATCGAAGCTTTGCGAAGATTGGGTTTAGCCTGTCGTTTTGTCAGTGGCTATCTCTACGATGCCGCCCTCGACGGTGGGGAAGTGGGGATGACTGGCTCTGGTGCTACCCATGCTTGGTTACAGGTTTATCTACCCGGGGCCGGTTGGCGTAATTATGACCCGACTAATCAAATTACCGCCGGCTTTGATTTAATTCGAGTGGCGATCGCTCGTCATCCCGGTCAAATCATACCTCTTTCTGGTTCTTGGTTTGGTGATGCCGATGACTTTTTGTCTATGGATGTTAAAGTCACCATTCGCAAGCTGGGGACGCTGCCAGATTTTGATCCCAGGGAATAGGTTGAATTATCGGGTTTTTTCTTGATCAGCGATCGCAAAAAACGGGTTTCTCGAAGAAACCCATTTTCTACTCATGCAATAAAGGGAAGATTGCCGTTAGGTTCTAGCATTTTTATCGATTTTTGTCAAGATATATTTGACACAATTTATTAGAAAAAGGGTTTCTTTTAGAAACCCTTTTTCTGTTTTTCAACTAATCCTAATGTGTAATTAATTTTGCTTAGGTGCTTAACTGTAAACGGGATTATTTCGGCCAAAGTTTTTGAAATTTTCCCTCTTGACCATTATTCTCGTCTAGAAAACCTAGAAAATAAGCACAATCATCAGAGTCATCAGGAAAAATTGTTAATAATTCTAGGTATTGATGATTATTTTTGGGATACATTCGATGCCAAAGACGACCAACTTGATTGATATTTTTTGTTACTATTCCTGTCACCGAGGTTTTATAGATACTTAAATTATCCAATTTTTGATAGGCTTTGTGAAGCCATTTTATGGCTAGAGAATCATCTTTATCTTCGGCAATTCTTCCCCAAACTTCGACATTTTTAGGATGCCAACTTTCTCGCCATTTAGCACTATTATCGGGAGTTATGGGGATATTTTCTTGTAAGTACATCCATTGTTTAGCAATAGTGCGAACATCTTTGATAAAGGGATGAACATGAGTTAAATCTCTGACTTTATTATCGTTGATTAAAGAACTTTTATCACCCCATTGCCAATGACAGCCAATTAAGGGTTTATTGGGATAATAATCCTCATAGAAAATACTATGATCTGCTCGTCGCCATGATTTACCAAATCCTCCTAATAACATGGCAAAACGAGTGAGAAAACAAATTAATTTTTTTAAGCATTCTTGCTGGTTTTCGGGGAGAGATTGGGTGAGAATCCAGCGTAATTCTCCTGTTACTGTGTAGGTGGGTTCCTTGTAACCCTTGGCAAAGGTTCCTAACTCTAGAGATTTGACACAAAAATCGACCGCTAGTAAACCTTGGGTTGCTTCTCCGTCAATTCCTCCAAATAGCTGATTAACTAACTTTTCGGCATTTTTAGCATCAGTTAAACCGCCAAAAATACGCAAGGCATGACCGCGAATTGCTCCTCGAAAAATATTGGGTCGAAATTCCCTTGCACCATCGAGGCTTTTAGGAGCCATTCCTTGCCCTTTCAGAAAACATTTATATAAAGGTTCTTTTGAAGGTTTAATGTCTTTTGGCAAGCCGTAACCGCTACTAACACGGCATCCTAGACCAGATTCTAAAGCTCTTTCCCAGATAGTCCAAATCTCCTCCCAATCGGGTTGTTCTATTGAGGTAAAAATGCCAAATTTTAGGGTAGGTTGATAGAGAGAAATTAAAGCAAAACCACTTTCTCCACTGGGTTTTTGTCGAGTGTTTGGGGTTTTTACTTGCCATCCCTGTTGCGGGTGAACAATATCTAAAAGATTTTCCGTCCAATCATTAACGGGATAACCGCCATGGAAGCGCAAAAGACTAGGGTTATCGCTATCTTTTTCGAGGTGATAACGTTGTTTTTGTTCGGGGGTGCAAGCTTGACAAAAGGCTCCTTTCATGCTGGAACCGGGATAAAATGGTATGCCATAAGCACCCATTACAGGCCGAATTATTCCTTCATCTTGTCCCCCATTAGTGACGAATCGCCATGATATTTGATATTCTTTGGTTTTTACTTCTTGACCAAATTGGGGAGGATTTTCATCGACTCGTTCTATCCATTCCTTTACCCATTTTTGGCTATCATTTTCATCTTTTTTAGAGTCAATATATTGTAATTGCGATCGCCCTTTGGTTTGTGCGCGAAACATCAGGGGGATTTTGTCACCAATATCGGGAATATTAACCATATAATTTATCGTTCCTTTGTTCCTTTATATCTTTGAGTCCACCAAACTAAACAATCGCATAGTTGCGTTAAAACAGCGAGGGTAATTCTCTGGTCTTCTAGCTTTAATTCCCAGAGTTTTTCTGCCATTACTTGAACAGATTCGGTATCATTTACCTGTACGGTATCGTTAGGGATAGGAATCCCCGCTTCTGCCATGGTTTCGACTAATTTATCCCAAGTTTCTTTCCAGTATTTTGCCTTATTGGGTTCCTTGGATTGTAAGCGCAGATGTTCACCCCAGAATCTTTCTAGTCCATAGGAAACGGATTCACGCATTTTAAAAGATTGATTGAGAGAATCTCGGTCTCGTAGTTTGGCAGCGAGAACTAATTTCTGAGCAATGCGATCGAGATTGTATTCTTTCCAAGCCATAATATTAGATAAAATGTAATTATTGATTGGCGTAGTTTAAAATAGTAACTTGGCAACGACCAAAACCGATAGACTCTAATCCTCCGAAATATAATTCTTTTTGGTTTACCGATTCTCCAAAAGGTTGCCATCCTGTTTCTTTGCAAGCAATGGGAAAAACTAAAATACTACCCACGGGTAAAGCTTCCACATTGAAAAAAGCTCCTTTTTCTGTATCCACTTTTTTCTGATCTTCTAGTAGTTTAACCCGGCTTTGTCGGTAGAGTGCCATATCGTGCAGCATGGATATATCGTTATCATCAACGACGACTAATTGAGAAGCTTTTAAATCCGCTTGCGGGGGAATCCAGGGGGAAAGCTCCTCTAAGTGTTCAATTTCGAGAAATCCTAAGTTAAAAAATAAAACTTTGCTATTGCGGTTAACTCCCTGCACTACTCGCGCTTCTAAACTAGGGGAAGCAGTATAAGGATTGGGTACTTTTGCAGAGATTCCCGTGATTTGTTTGTAGCGTTTTAATAATAGGGGAGAAGTGACCCAAACTATCGGCTGCCCCGGACAAAATACCGGCAACCAAACGAGGGAAGCATATTCAAATTTAACTTTTGCTTCGGTGGTTCCTCCGTCTTCTTGTCCTGGGATTGTTTCGTGTCCGTACCATGTACGTTTTTCATCTATATTGTTCATATCGGCACGAAAACGGCCGCGAATAGAACTACCGGGAATAATTGCTGTTTGGGTGAATTGGTCACGAAAAATGAGGTTAAGATTACCCGTTTCTTCTCCTGCGGTTGCTCCCACATGAAGGGGTGCTAAGGTTTCAAGTATGCCATAACTTTTGTGATACATTTTTGGGTAAAAGTGAGTATTTTAGATGCTTAGGGATTATTCTAAACTAGGTTAACATTAATGTCAGGATTTTCTAAGATTTTGTTAATATTTTATCGTGGTATTTAGGCTATTAGGACAGCACAAAGCTATAGGTTTAGTCCTAATCAATGGCAACACCCTTTAATAATTCATCGATTTCTTTAGCCATTTCCTCTGTGTAAGGAGTGAGAGAAGAAGGGTTTTTAAAGGCATCTTCTACCAAAAAATCTAAAAACATACGCAGCATTTTATTTTTGCTAATTTTTGAGCCTTGATTATTACCACTTTTTCGATAACCTAATAAAGCTTTTCGAGGAAATCTCGTTTTTACTTTTGCCATAGCTATCACTTATGCTCGTCTCATTTACCCTACTCAATAATTATAGGCTTTATTTGGCAATATTTTCTAAGGGTAAGGCTAATCCGCAGCCCCAACGTTTGAGAGAAACCCCTTCGGTGGGGAACCAAGATTCCTGCCAATTTTGCCAAGATGGTAAGGGGTTTTTTAAGCGATAAACTGTTCCTGCGGGAACTGCATAACGTCCCCTAGATAAGCGCTTAACTTTATCTTTTCCTCCGAATCGATAACGATAGGTTATTGGTCTTTCGGTGTTGAGGGTTTCTAATTCCCAATCGCTGGGATTGCGAGTTGATAGGCGATTTGTTCCCCAGATTGCGGCAGTAATGAGGGCAAAATATTGACCGACATCTTGATTAAATAAAGTTTGGAGATGGCTGCTTAGTTCAAGTGATTTAACTTCCACTAGATGGGATTCTCCACCAAAGCGATACCAGCCATTTTCTAGGGGTTGATTAGCTAAATAAACTAGACAAGCATCTGGATGTAACTGGACGGCATTTTCGAGGAATAATTCTCCAGTTTTTACCTTTCTTTGCTCCTCTAACAAACGCGGATGGAGATGGGGATGATATTGCCACGGAGAACCATAGGCTTTTTGAGGATTATACCATTGGTTGATAGGAATCCAACTATCTCGATCGAATTTTCCCTCAATTTGTTTACTGTCTTTCTCTTGCCATTTTTCTTGCCATGTTAAGGTGTGTTGAATTTTTCCATTGTCGTTATTTTCTTGGTCTTGAAAATAATTTGCGAGGGGTTTTTTAGCCAGATAAATAAAGGGAGTGGGGACAAAAAAGTTATCTGGTTGTTCACTGTTTGCCCAAAAAGGGCCGGCAATTTGTAAATCGCGAATATTGGTGGGATTGCTGTGAGCAAATAGTCCCGAAACTGTGGCAGCAGTGGGGGGAAAACGATTTCCTGAACGTCCAACTAGATTTTCTGGAGACAGAAACGGACCGGCGCTACCGTAGAGAAATCCCAAAGGTTTAATTATGATCAGATATTGCAGCATTTCTCTATGTTTAGGTGAGATGATTGGCCACTTTTGAGAGGTTAATTACCCAGTTATTTTTATCCTGGTGAGAGGTGGTATCAATGGGTATATTTTGATTAAAATAAAGGTTAAAAACTGCATTGGCAATATCGTGATTATCATCGGTAAAAGCGCGGCGATTTTCTAAAGTTGCTATATCATTATAGAAATGTGTCCAGTTTTTCCCTTCACTGCGATCGCAATAACTATCGAGGATATCTTTTAAGTTTTCCCAGGGACAAACCCACTCTAAATAGTTACCACTGTTAAAAAGGATTCGCACCGCTAGACGATTTTTACCTTGATTTTTAGCGGATTTTTCTGCTTCTCGACATTGTTGTAATATGTCACGCTGAGGAACTCCTGAAGCTGCCCAAACAAAACCGACGCTAACAGTTATATCCTGAGAATAACCGTGTTTTGGCCAGATTTCCCGATGAAATTGATCAAACCAATATAGACAATCTTGTAGGGTTAATTTTGGTTCTGATTTTTGTGAAAACAAAACCCCTAGAAAGTCATCTCCTCCCGCATAAATAATGCGACCAAAGTTAAGATAATTTTCTAGTTCTTCTCCCCATTGTCGCATTCTTTGACTAAATTCTTTTCTTGAGGATATGGACAGATTTTTTAGGTAATTTCCCATCCCGTCACCGTCCCCTTGAAACCATCCTGTATAGGATTTTTCCTCGTAGCGATTTAGTTCCACAAATTTTTTAGGAAGTTCTAGGTTTAAAGGCTTGCCAATATCATATAATGTAATCATTCTTTTGACTAATTCGGGAATGCTAAGACGTTCGGTTTCATCGAGGATAGCATTAGAAAGTTTTTGACTTAATTGTTGATAAAATTCAGTGATTTGCTGATTTTGTTGGGAAATACTAGAATATAAAGGATGGGTTTGATCCGTCATTCCATACCAAACAATGGCATCGGAACCCGATAAGCTAGAACTTTCTCCTTGCCAATTAATTCCCGTCCAATCTCGTTGATATTTTTTCTGTTGCAGACTTTTAAACGCACAATCGATCGAGTCCTCTTGCGCCCAGAAGAATTCCCAAGTATGATTAATCCATAGGTTCCATTCTCGTCGCCAAGTATAATTGTATTGTGGTAAATTTTGTTCAATCCAAACCCGACACTTATTAACCACTTTTTGCCATGCGTCATTGAAGACTTGTTCGGCCTCTTTTTTGGGAAAATTACCCGCGATTAAGATTTGGTTGGGAGTTCCTCTTTTAACGTCAATTAAAGCCGGAGAAATAAGGCTACATTCAGGATATTTATCCGCTGCCTGACAGATAGCATCGGCAAGATAGGATAATAAAAAAGAACCACCGTATAAGTCCCTTAGTTTACGCGATTTTTCGATGAATCCTTGCACAGGAGCAAAGGTAATTACAGTATAGTTCATTTTATCTTTATTGTCCTCGATAAAGTTTAAATTCCTGAAGATTAATAAGATTTCTGTAGGTAGAATTTTCGTATTGAGTTAGGAGAATTGGCCAGTATTGTTGAACGGCCATTCCGACAAGTATTCCCAAAGTTATAGGCATGGAATAAACTAGCTTAATCTCTTGATAGTTTTTTTGTTGAGCGATGTTGATAGTTTTAAAGATTTCTCTAGAATATTGTAGCCAATCTTCATTTTTTTCAATTGTACCACTGCCTTTACTTTTCAGATAAATTAAATCGCCGTAGTTTTCAATACTCTGATCATTAAGATTAATTTTATGGGAAGAAACATCGATGGCTATAGTTACTCTATCTTGACCTTTTTCGGTGACAACACGCTCAAATTTTTCGTATTCCTTAATATCTTCTTTGAGTTTGCGATCGCTAATTTCCACCACAGGATAATAACTATCAGAAGATTTATTATATTGAAAGATTTTTACTCCTTCAGTAGCGAGAATAGTGCCGACCATAATAGCGACGCTAATCGGACCGATATAGGCAAGATAAATAATAGTATTTTGGGGAGTTTTTTTCTTAAGTTTCTCTAGATTATAGCGTAGTATTTGCAGAAAAGCTCTCAGCATTTCTTGATCATAAATATCACAGGAGTAGTTAAAAATTAAATCTGTTTCGCTAATATTGAGATACTGGTCAAGATTATTTTTATGATCTTTGTATTTATTTTCTGTTTCGATGATATTAAAAAGCGATTGCAGAGCCTTATTACTATCGGCAGGATTAGCAATTTTAATCACTATCGGTAGAGGAATCGCCTGATGTTTATAGAGGTCGTATTTCTGAGATTCTAGCCAGATACCGATGATAACTAGAGCCAAAGTAATCAGAAAAATTAGATAATATCCCTGACCAAATTGATCGGCAATTAGTGCCAAAATAGCGGCGATGGCTAATGCTGCATTGGTGAGGGGATTAAAGATAATATTATAGGGATATTGACGCAGATTACCCAGGACATTTTTAAGAGATTTCAGCATAATTTTACTAGAGATTTAGGGCATAATATCGAGAAGACACAGAGACAATTCGGGAAAAACTGCCGAACTAATACGCTCATAAAGACGATATAATTTTTGTTGATATTCATCACCTTCTAGCTGATAAATAGTCAAAGTAGGCTGTTTGGGTTTACCGATAAAAGAGATGCCACCCAATCCACGAAAATCGACAATCCAATATTCAGCAATACCTAAAGATGAGTATTCTTCAACTTTGCGTGCATAATCATCTTGCCAATTACTACTAACCACTTCTACCACTAATTTAATTGCTGGGGAGCTAGTTAAAATTGCTTGTTTTTCCCAGAGAGGTTCGGTGCTAAAGTCCACTTCATCCAAAATGATGACATCGGGACGTAAAGCAGTAGCTTGACCGGATTCTGGACGGAGCAAACAGTTTTTAGGAATTGTCCAGGGTAGATGTAATTGCAAGATTTCTCCCCACAGTCTTCCTGCGATTTTTCCCGCTACGGATTCCTGAGGTCCAGTGGGTTCCATGTCTCGCAACTCCCCGTCAATTAATTGATAGCGTGGGTCATCTCCATAAGTAGTCATGCAAAATAAATTTCCTAGTGAAGACAGGCAAGAGGCAATAGGCAAGAGGCAAAAGCTTGATCGAAATGTGTAATTAATTTTGCTTAGGTACTTACTGGTTTAAAAAGTCTTCAAAAGTGAATAATTTAGGAGATAGGTAGGTCATGATTTTTATCGGATTAGACCTAAAGCTTGTTGTTGTTATCCATGATACTGATTGCTCGCCAGAATCGGGGGATTTTTGGGGTTAAAAAATCCTTAAAAAAAACTCCCCCCCGCTACCCTCCTTCATCAGTAGCTAGACAATTAAGTGGGTAGGCGTTAAAAATTGTCAGATCCCCCCGCCTATCGGCACCCCCCTTATCAAGGGGGGCAGGGGGGATCGAACCTAAAATCCATTTTTAATTTAATTATAACCAGCTACTTAATTACAGATAATTACTTAAGCAAAATTAATTACACATCGAGAGGCGGAAACTGTACGCTAAAGTAGTAGAAAGGGTCAATCCTCAAGAGGATGATGTGCGCTTCTATGGGATTTCCGAAGAAGCTGTCTCTAGATTGTTGGTGATGGGAGGTTCTCCTCCTCAACCACCCCCAAATCTCTACATCATCTAGCTTGTCCCCCAACTCTTGACTGAAAATCGATGCACCCCTCCCCGACCTAAAACCCCGATTCTCTGGTTAGATGTGTCGATTGCTCTCCCAGTCAGGGTTCTACCCTTTGGTATCGGGACTTTTACCCCCCCCGGGACCACTTTTTAACCCTCTTTTTGCAGGTGCGTCGATTTGGGGGTCTGTCTTCCCCTCTCGATGAGACTTTCCAAGGGGTACTCCTTACCTATTAGGTCAAATAGGATTAGTTGGAAACCCCAATGTCCACAGCCATGAGGCCAGACGGTCGACCCCCCTTACCTATTAGGTCAAATAGGATTAGTTGGAAACTGTTTTCCTTTCGGGGGTGGTGCAAGGTACGGGTTGCCTTACCTATTAGGTCAAATAGGATTAGTTGGAAACTTTTTTACTTAGTCACCCCCTCCTTGCCAAGGGAATCCTTACCTATTAGGTCAAATAGGATTAGTTGGAAACATTTTCATGGCCTACTTTACGACCTTTTTTTCCTTCCTTACCTATTAGGTCAAATAGGATTAGTTGGAAACTTTTACTTCGGCGGCTTCATCAAGGCCGGGTGCGCCTTACCTATTAGGTCAAATAGGATTAGTTGGAAACACTTCCGCATAGTCGAACTTATCGTCAACGTACATCCTTACCTATTAGGTCAAATAGGATTAGTTGGAAACGCGTTTAATATTGCTCTCCTTAAAGGAGATTTCAAAGGTTCCCTTACCTATTAGGTCAAATAGGATTAGTTGGAAACCAGAACACATATGTAATGGACATAGGCTGGTTAGTTCCCTTACCTATTAGGTCAAATAGGATTAGTTGGAAACTAGAAAAAGGGTTTCTAAAAGAAACCCTTTTTCTAATAAATTGTGTCAAATATATCTTGACAAAAATCGATAAAAATGCTAATTAAATTACGAACAGCTTAATAAGTACCTAAGCAAAATTAATTACACATTTCGATAAAGCTTTTGCCTCTTGCCTATTGCCTCTTGCCTGTCTTCACTAGGAAATTTATTTTGCATGACTACTTATGTCCCGTGGGAAACAGTGGGGCAAAAGCGAGCGGAAGACCGCCAAAAATGCCTCTTAGCTTAACTGCTATAAGAATTCATCTTTCTATCGTATTGAGGACGACAGGGACTACCCCAAGCGACCTTTTGAGCGGGAATATCGGCAAATACGCTGCTTCTTGCCCCAATAACAACATTAGAGCCAATTTTTACCCCCGGAGCCAAAAAACAATCGGCCGCGATCCATGTACCATTACCGATGAGGATGGGAGTGGTTTTTAAGCCAAAAGAGCGATCGCCGGGATCGTGACTGCCAGTGCAAAGATAGCATTTTTGAGAAATCACACAATGACTGCCGATGGTAACATTATCTAAACTATAAATCACCACATCATCGCCAATCCAAGTATAATCGCCGATCGCCACTTTCCAGGGATAAGTCACCCTTACCGTCGGGCGAATTTTCACCCCAAGGCCGATTTTAGCCCCAAATAGCCGCAAAATAGCGCAGCGAAAGCTATCCATCTGGTGCAAACTGAGGGGAAAAAGAATTCCCTGTACTAACCACCAAAGTAGGATAATTGGATTAGAACGACCGCGATCAAACCAAGATTGATCGTAGGTACGCAGATCTAGCCATGCTTCCTCATCGGTGCGGATTTCTGGGGACATAGGACTTATTTAATCATTTCTACCGGTTGAGGTTCCGAGGGTTTAACCGGGGGATTAGCATGGGCATTAACGTTTAATTTACCGCCAAATCTCCGTAATTCGTACAATTTAACCCCAATTTGGTATTCATACTGACTCAAAAGACGACCGTAGATATAACCAGCTTTGCCATCCAAGAAACCGAGACGGATAACATAAAAGAGAATAAAGCGCAGCAGCGGTTTAAAGGGCAGTTTTACCCAAATTTTCTTTAAAAAACGTTTTCTCTGCACCGCATCACCGAACAAGTTCGCTCCGATCGTGCCGCTTTCGTCACTACCCGCGAGAATATTGTAATAAACCCGGGCCTCCCAGTTGGAATAACGATTATGTCTTTCTAACCAATGATAGATATCGCGGAAATCGATGTGCAGCATATCATTTTTTAGATAACCCACCTTGCCATCGAGGATAACGTGTTCATGAACTTCGTTATCTCCCGTGTTGGGGATATCTTCCGTGTTTAAATTCTCGTATCTGCCCGACTTATGTTTAAATAAGCGCAGATTCCAGTCGGGATACTTGCCACCATAACGAATCCATTGTCCGAGGAAGAAGACGCGACGATTGAGATAATAACCGTTATAGTTGGGATCTTGGATTACAGTGGCGATTTCGTCCCATAGTTCGGGGGTGATTCTCTCATCACAATCGACGATTAATACCCATTCATTGCGAAAAGGCAGGTTATCGAGGGACCAGTTTTTCTTTTTCGGCCAACGACCATTAAAATAAAATTGGACGACATTAGCCCCATAGTTGGTAGATAGTTCGATCGAGCGATCGCTACTTTGGGAATCGACGACAAACACTTCATCAGCCCTAGCAACACTCTCTAAACAGGCGGGAAGGTTGGATTCCTCGTTTTTGGCGGGAATCAACACCGAAACGGGAATTTTTTCTGATTGACTAAACATTGGTACACTGTGGCTAGGTAGAGTGTTCGCACCTTTCCTTAAAATCCTTAGTTACTCAGAAAGCGAGAACTAAGACCTAAGATTTTTTTTTAATCTTACTATACCTTATTCGGTTTTTTACGCTATCCCTAGGCTTGAACCTAAGAGAGAGACTCCTAGAGACTTGGATATTCTCCCTGAAAATAGTGAAAAATTCCATCGGCCAGACTGCTGCTCTCCTCTCTAAATTTCTAACTGCGAAATAGACGACTATACTGGGTTTCGTGGTTCATACTGGCAAAACTTAGCCCCCAACTCCAACTGGTCAGGTTTTCATCGGCTAAACTGATAATATCTGCTGTTGCTGTTAATAAACTGGGCTGTAAACCGATCAGAAGCGATTGTCCTAGGGTTTGTCCAAGGGGAATTAAACGCAATCCTGCATTGATTAAATTACTTGCCCAACTGTGTAAATAGCCTAAAACCGCTAATTCTTCGCCAATTTGCCAATGACTTGCCCCGATCGCAAAAGCGGTGGCATAATTAGCCTCTTCTGGTAGATTATCTCTGGCCGGTGCTAACTCCCGCAATAGGTTTAACAGCGATCGCCCCATTTGCCAGCTTTGTTGTCTTAATTCGGCCGTTTCCCGCGTTGCCGATAACCAATTATCCCAATAATTAAGTTTTGTAAAATCCTCTTGACAAAAACAACGATATACCCTTAGCAAAACAGCCGTTTCTAAGCGAATCGAGCCTTGACAAAGCGATCGCTCTAACCAATCATTCAAGCTGGCACTATTGGAGATAATCCCCTTTTCGACGAGGGTTTCTAGCCCTTCGGAATAACTATAGGCCCCCACGGGTAAAATGGGACTAGCCAATTGTAATAAACACAAAAGTTCTTTTTGATCGAGCATAGAAAACCGAGAAAATTGTCCTTAACACAATCAGGGAAATGCTTGGCACTTCGGTATGTAGATCGAGCCTGTAGAAAGCGGCACTTTGTGCATTATACCGTGGTTAATAGCCACAATTATAAACTACTAAGTACCTAAGCAAAATTAATTACAGATATCTAACCACCTCTTGCCTCTTGCCTCTTGCCTATCTTCACTAGGAAATTAATTTTGCACGACTACTTATGTCCTCACGAGAACAGCATTTTCTGAAAATAAATCTTGTCGTTCTCCTCTTGATTTTAGCTTTAATTGCTGGGGTTGATCGGGCAGAATTACCCTCTAGTCTTTTATTTTATCCTCCCGCTACTCCCCCAACTCCGATCGCTGGTTTATTAACCCATTCTTTTCAATTGCTTTGTTGTTTACCACCGATTGTTTGCCTTTTTAGTTATGCTTTATTGTGCCAGGAGGCAAGTTTCAATAATTCTCGCCAGTTTTTACTTTTTTCTGGCATAATAACGGGACTGTTTGCCATCAATGAAATCTTCAGAATTCATATCATTCTTCTCTATTTTAATATTCCCAAATTCTTGACTATCTCTGTTTATGCCCTCGCAATTCTGATTTATGGTTTAGCATTTTGGCGGCGAATAAAACAAACTTCTTACCAAATTTTAATCATCGCTTTAGCACTTTTAACTTTTGCGATCGCTATTGATTTTCTCAAGATTAAAAATCGAGGTTTTGCTAGTCTAAGTGAAGGAATTCCTAAACTATTAAGCGCAGTGAATCTAGCCAGCTATTTTTGGGATGTATGTTTTCAAGAAATTTCAGCCAAGATCAAATCAAAATAAATTATCCATTCATCTGTTTAACCAGATGTAAAATTTCGGGAAGAATCAGTTTTTCTAGGGCCAATTTAACGGCATTAGTGGAACCGGGGAGAGAAAAGACTAATAAGTTTTGATAAACCCCAGCTATCGCCCTCGATGCCATGGCACGGGAGCCAATTTCCTGATAGCTAAGATAACGAAATAATTCGCCAAAACCGGGCAAAGTGATCCTTAATAAAGGTACTAAAGCATCGTAGGTAGTGTCTCTGGGAGCAATACCCGTACCCCCATTGAGAATTAAGACTTTTATCTGATTTTGATTGCTAATTTCTGGTAAAATTGCTTGAATTTGTAAGGGTTGATCGGGGATAATTAAGTATAGGCCGATATCATGACCCGATCGAGTTAGTAACTCTTGAATTATTTGGCCACTCCTATCCGTCTCCGGGGTACGAGTATCGCTCACCGTGACTACGGCACAGGTAAGATTAAGGGGGGCGGTGTCGGGATGGGGAATAAAGGTCATAATTAGCGATCAGATGAGAGTTCGAGAAAAACAACCATTAAGAACAAATGTATGTACTAGCTGGTGAGTGCATTCACCCTAGGATAAAAAACTTAACTTTTGCAAGTATTGCCGATTTTTGCTGGTTTTTGCAACCTTTTCGCTGGTAATGATGACAAGGTAAAAGGAGCTTCTAGAGAACAGATTATCCCAAAATAACAAAATCGAGATTATCATCTAAGTTGGTATAGATTATGACTGGAATTATGAGTCAACTCAGTCCCCTACAAGCCGAACAAATCAAGGAAATCGGGACTTATTTACGTCAAAAACGAGAAGAAAGCTGTCTGAGCATCGACGATATCGCCGCCCTGACGATGATTAGATTGCCAATGCTAGAAGCGTTGGAAACGGGGAATTGGGAGAAATTACCAGAATTAATTTATGTCAAGGGATTTATCAAACGCTACGGTGATGCCCTAAAAATTGATGGTAAAGCTTTAGCCGATCGCTTGTCTCCTAGTGCAGAACAATTAGCCCAGGAGGTAACTATCCCGAAAACACTGCCCACAAAAGTTACCCCTCTCCCCAAGGCTGAACCTGCCGCCCCGAAAGCGGAACGAGTGAAACCAGAAAAACCAGCCCCAGAAACTAGCCCCCAACCAACTAAATCAACCTTTTTCGGAATTTATCTCTGGCTAGGCTTGCTGGCGGGCATATTTTGTGGTATTGGCTATCTTTTCCTCCGTCCCCCTCTCTCTAACCTCCCTACCGTTACTCCCTCTCCTTCCCCCCTGGTTTCCCCGGCACCAGTAGTCCCTCCCGCACCAGTAGTCTCTCCTTCCCCTTCTCCTCAGCCAAAAGTTCCCCTCTCAGCCGAGGTAACTATTGAACAGGCCGCTTGGGTAAGGGTAATTGCCGATGGCAAAAAAGTCCATGAAGGCACTCTCCAACCCGGGACCAAACAAACTTGGACAGCCCAAAAGAGTTTAAATATTCGCTCGGGCAATGCTGGTGCTGTTAAAATCTCTCTTAACGAAAACCCTGCCCAATTAATGGGTAAAGCTGGCCAAATCGGCGAAATCACCCTAACTGCACCTCCTCTCAGTGATCAGTAAACAGTAATCAGTAATCAGTGAACTAAAAACTCATATCTGATCACTGATTAAGCTGCATTATCCCAGATGGGGGTAAGGGTCTGATAATCGTAGCGGGAAGCGTTGGGATGACAGCTGACACAGGTGGTATGACCGATAGGAGTGGGTAAATTGACCCTAGGATGCAAAACCTTTACATAGCTGGACTGTTCAATTAAGAGGGGAACGAAAGTAGTCTGGGTAAGAGGGCGGGAAGAATAACTGAGATAATCCCAGATAAGACGCTGAGTAATGCCAACAATTGGTTTTAAACGGATACCATAGTGAGAATCAGGATTTTCTAGGATTTTTTTCCAAGTTTGACTCGGTAGGATGCTGGGAGGAATGGCAATATGGCAAGTGGCACAATTTTCTAGATAGGTTTGCTGTCCAATTTGATAACGATTCAGCACTGTATCCGAGGACGGCGATTGGGCGATCGCTGGTTGTTGAAGTAGCGAAGCCAGTAGAATACCCCCTAGAATACTGAGGAGAAAGAGGATCAGAAAAAAAATCGATTTCACTTGACCGCTGGAAGGCATGACTGGGATGACGAGTAATTGAACACAATTTTGACACTCTCGCCATCACAATGCCAAGCTGTGTGATGGGAGATTCTTGCTTCACAGAAACCTGCTTTTTGAGACGAATCCCAAGGAGTCTTACAGTCTCTCCACAAGTTTAAACTCCTGACTGCCCATCAGTATTTGGGAGCTTCTGGTTTATGTGTGGAAACGAGGTCTATACTGATATTTTCTAGTTTCTTCCGCGGCCCGACTGAGCGTTCGACTGAGCTCACGCCGAAGTCATCGCCGAACGTCAAAATAGCCCTAAAAGTCTTGCTTGATAGGTATTTCACGGTTTCCTAAGCAAAAATTAAGTAGGTAGGCGTTAAAAATTATCAGATGCCCCCCTTATCAAGGGGGGACTAAGGGGGGATCGGCACCCCCCTTATCAAGGGGGGACTAAGGGGGGATCGGCACCCCCCTTATCAAGGCTGTCCTTTAGTCACATCTTTCTTAACATTTCAAACCTTTGTAGCACAAGGCTTTCAAGACTCGGTTAACAATTTGTAATATTCCTTGTTGACACCCTTACTGACAAAGAAAAAACTGAAATCAAGTCAGGATAAGGGTTGGAGTGCTTACTGCAAAAATTGTTAAGAAAGATCCCTATAAGGGATAGCTTATCAAGGGGGGACTAAGGGGGGATCAGCACCCCCCTTATCAAGGGGGGACTAAGGGGGGATCAGAGGCAAAATCCATTTTTAATTTAATTATAACCAGCTACTTATAACACAAAGTCGAGAAGAGCCTCTTAACTTTTTTTATATCAAAATTACTTGAACGGGAGCATTAAAAGGGGAGAATTAATCCCCCCATCAATTTAGACAAAGAAACTATTGACTGCAATAGGGCCGAGCGCCGGGAAAGCACCCGTTAACCCAGTCAGATTAATCACCAAATCATTAGCACTTTGGAAACCCCCCGTACCGTCGTTGATAATTAGGTAAGTGGTAGTAGCATTAGCAACCCGCACTAAAACAGCACTGTTAGTTCCGAGAGCTTGATTTCCGGCTATTGCCCCATTAGCATCGGTAAAGACGTTATAGCGGTAAGCGCTTGAGTGAGATACAGACCAAGCTTTGCCTAGCATGGTTTATAGCTTGTGACACTGTACCTAATACGACTGCACACCGCTATAGTAACAATGGTGTTAATATTGGTCGTGGTGCTATCTGTTGCCCGGGTAAAAGCGAGAGGGGCATTAATTGCCGCACCAGCTTGACTAAGCAGGTCAATCTTATCAGTACCAATAGCAAAATCCGTAACCCAGTCTAGGGCTGCGGCAGCGGACTGACTAAACTGGAAGATGAAGATATCTGCACCTAAACCACCGGTTAAAATATCGATTCCAGCAGCACCATTGAGGCTATCGTTACCAGTGCCACCGATTAGGGTATCGATTCCAGCAGCACCATTAAGGCTATTATTGCCACTATTCCCTATAATCTGGTTATTTAAGGCATTACCCGTGCCATCAAGATTACCAGTACCAGTGAGAAGGAGATTTTCCACGTTGTTAGGAAGAGTATAGGAAAGGGAAGCTTGCACGGTATCGGTTCCCTCGTTGAGAGCTTCAATGACCAAATCCCCGGCATCATTTACCGTATAAGTATCATTTCCGGCTAATCCAGTCATGGCATCTGCTCCAGAGGTTCCCACAAGGGCGTCCGGATTAGAAGTACCGATAAAGTCATCATTATTGATGGTTCCGGTGGCAGTAGCGGTGGTAATAGTAGCGCCGTTGGTGGCATTGGAGAGGGTGACGGTAAAGCTTTCATCCAGTTCTACTGTTGTATCTCCCTGAACGTTAACAGTAATTACTTTTGAGGCTTCCCCCGGGGCAAAACTCAAGGTTCCTGACGGGAACAATCCCCCAACAAAATCAGTGGCATTGGCAGGATTGCCGCCGCTGCCGGTAACTGCCCAGTTGACGTTATTAGACATCTCCAAAAATTTGTAAGTCAGTCACAGCAAGGAAGACAGGCAGATTAGACCAAGAGTCAAAATTAGCTCTAAAAACCGATTAATCAGGGTTTTAAGAGACAAAATCGAATTTTGACGGAAAACTATGGCTAA
>NZ_JADBUP010000016.1:0-51523 GCF_020245605.1 Microcystis sp. M061S2
AAGCGATCGTTCAAGCCTTTAGTCAGATTACATTGCGAGACATCCATCACTGGTTTACCCATTGTTGCTATTGCGATACCCCTTTTAAAGAGCCTACCTAGTCATCCATGCTGTACCTCATTCAACTGAAACCCGCTATAAGGAAAAAAATTAATTGTAAAAACTTGAAGAGATTCAGTATAATGCTTTATTGATTCTTTTATATTATCGCTTTTATTTCCTTGTATTCTGTATTGGTAGGCATCACCTAAAATCATTTTTGTAAATGCCCAATCATAAGGATAGGCTGTTAAAGTTCTCACTTTAAGAGATTCATTGCAAAAGTTAATAGCCATTTCAATATTATCAGCTTTGTTCCCTTTGATTCTATCTATGTAAATGTTCCCTAAAGCATTTTGATTCATTGCCCATTCATAAGGGTAAGCATTTAATGTTCTTACTTTCAGAGATTCAGTGTAACACTTGATTGCTTCTTCTATATTATTAGCTTTATTACCTTTAATTCTATGAGAATAAGCATGGCCTAAATTATATAGAGTTGTTGCCCAATAAAATGGAGAACTCTTAAAGGTATAAACTTTTAGAGATTCATTAAAAAATCCTATCGCTTCTTCGATATTATCTGCTATATCACCTTTTATTCTACTAACATAAGCATTTCCTAAATTATTTTTTGATATTGCCCAGTCATAAGGAAAATCATCAAAATCAAAGAAAGTGAGAGAAATTTTATGAAATGTAATAGCAATCTCTTGATTAATAGAAATATTACCCAGAGGAAATTCTTGAAATTTATTGCCAAGATTTACTAGAGCATCCGCAGTATATTTGATATCAAAATCTAGTACACCACCATCTTCAGTATATTCGACTGTCTTTTTCTCAAAAGTTGAAAATGTATTTATCCCCCAATCACTGATTACTTCTATAAAAGAATTATCTAATTTATCTAAGTGTTTTTTAAGAAAATAATTAAAAGATGCAGAAGGTGCAGAACTTAGCTCCAATAACTTTATAAACAACTCAAAATAACTTTGAGGTTGGTTTGCTGAATTGATAATTTCAACTTCATACAAATCAAATAAGCTTGGTAATTCTTGAGCTATGGCAATAATTCCTTGTGATCCTTCTTTTTCCCCGTTTTCTTCAAGCTGCTGTGCAAAACTCCTCATCGTTTCAAGTAACTCCGAATCTAGCAAATCTAAGTTGTCTTCTAATACTTGAGCGAATATTTGTGCGGTTTGTTCCTTATCTTCTGAAGCTGTAGAAAGTATTTTATGAATTAGCTCTAAATACTCTATTTTTAATGAAGGTTTTGAGTCATTAAGTTCTGATGTTGCTTGATTAAAAATTACACCTTCTCTAGGAGGATTTCGATTTTCTTCTTCTGGCACTAAATCCCAATCATAACCCTGCTGCTGACAAAATCCCAAAATATTCTCATATTCTACTGCTTCAACACTCGGTACAGGAAAATTCTGCTCCCCTAATTGTCGTGCGAAAGTAGCCGCATCTTCTTGAGTCTCAAATATTAATATTGTATCCTTATTGCCTGTGCTTATAGTATGAATACCCTCATCATCTGTTCCCACATTGTAAAGCAGAACATAAACAGTTTGAGGTAACTGATTAGAGGGTTGCTGCTGAAAATACTGAGTCAAAGAAACAGTTAAATCTTTTAGATTAACCTGTAAATTTTGTAAAATTATCGCTGTACTTTCCCCCTCTTGAAAAATCCCAATCAGTAAATGCTCTGTATCAATAGATTCACTCCCTAATTTATCAGCAAATGATAATGCACTGTTTAAAATGAGTTTTGCGGACTCTGTAAAAGGAATATCTACAGGATTCATTTCTGGGCTAATTCCTGAACCCTTTCCTAGAATTTTTTCAACTTCAATTCGAGCATTTTTTAGCGTTATTCCCTGCTGTCTTAAAACTTGCGACGCAATTCCTGTCGCTTCACCGATTAACCCTAAAAATATAAACTCCGCTCCTACAAAATTATGCCCCAAGCGACGCGCTTCCTCCTGCGCTAACATAATTACCTTAATCGCTTTCTCTGTAAACCGTTCAAACATAATTTAGACTCCTTATCACTTCTAAACCACGAAACTTATCAGAACTACAACACCTTGATTCGCCATTCCGTAAAAAATTGGACATAATTGAATGAGGACGATGATAATTGATTAATGAGGTTTAGGTATGTTTGGGTGCGTTGTTCATTCATAGCGTGGCAGATGGGGAATTGATGGGTAGGGGCGAAGCATTCGGATAAAAAATCTAGGATTTTAGCGATAAGTTATTGTCCGAATGCTTCTCCCGTACAGGGATTTAATGGGGAGATTATCGTAATTCTATCATCGGCATAATAGGCGAAGGTTATTAGTTTATTGCCCAGGGTAGGGGCGAAGCATTCGGATAAGAAATTTATGGTTTCAGCGATATGTTATGCCCAAATGCTTCGCCCCTACAGGTTATTCGTCCCCGCAGGTTATTTGTCCCCACAGGTTATTTGCCCCTACATTGGTTTGAATTTATTCAGATTGTTCTCGTCTTGTTCCCAATTTCGCGGATTATCAAGAATGTATTGCCAGATTTTTTGATAAGAATTTTCATTGCGAATGATATGTTCATAATAATTGCGCTGCAAATTTTCAGGCGATCGCCACATAAAAAATTGATTTTACGAGTAGAAATTGATTTAAAATTCACAATAGCCCCCAAAGATTCCGGCATTGTACCGTGAGGATATTGCGAATCGTGTGCAGCCTTTTCCAGAGCTTGATTTTGTATTACTATAATTCCATGAATATGATTGGGCATGACAATAAAAGTATCTAGTTCAATAAACTTAAAATGTAGAGGCAGTCTATACCATACCGCTTCAATAGTATCAGCAAGTAAATTTCGCTCCATATTTCCTTCAACAATTTCACCAAATAGATACTGCTTCTGATAAGAACAAATTGTTATATAATAAGCTCCATTAAGCCTATAATCATAGCCTTTTAAACGAATAGATTGTCGATGTTTTTTGGGTTCATTCATGGCGTGGCGGATGGTGGCGGTTAATTCAGTTATCTTTAGCGATAGGTTATTGTTCGGGGGTAGGGGCGAAGCATTCGGGCAATAACTTATCGCTGAAACCCTAGATTTTCTATCCGAATGCTTCGCCCCTACAGGGATTTAATGGGGAGATTATCAAAATTGTATCACAGGGATAATATCCAAAAAAAATCCTAGTCAATCAAACAATCAAAAAAATCATAATTTAGACACAATCATCGGTTAAAATAAGAGTGGTTTAGAATTAAGGATTGAGTTATGCCGCAACAAACCTGTGAAGCCGTCTTTGAAAATGGCGTTTTACGTCCTCTTGGTAATCTCCAACTCAATGAAGGACAGTGCGTTAAACTCATT
The DNA here is from genome assembly GCF_020245605.1 of Microcystis sp. M061S2. NCBI lineage: Bacteria > Bacillati > Cyanobacteriota > Cyanophyceae > Chroococcales > Microcystaceae > Microcystis > Microcystis sp. M061S2. The sequence goes on from NZ_JADBUP010000016.1 coordinate 3,427, forward strand.
ATAGAATCGAATTCAATTTCCCAGCTTACTCCCCAAAAATGGTCAGAAACGGGTATAATCGCCCAGTTAACAGCAAATCCGATTAAAATCGAAGACTTCCATCCTCTTACCAGAGAACAAGCCAATGAACGCTGGTGAATCTCAACCCTTCTTTATTGATTCCAATATTTCGCTCTATCGCTTCATTGTTAATGTCAATTGTAGCGATCCCCTAATGCCATTATCATAAAAATGAAGTGTAACCTAATCTCGAAAAACTGCTTTTTTAGCCTCTTCTAAATCGTCATCACTGATCACAACATCTTTCCATAAACCTTTAATTTGAGTCTGATGATGAATGACCATTTTTTTTAAGGCTTCTAATTCTTCCTGAATCACTTGAATCCGAAGTAAAACATATTGACTCATGGCAAATAATACCCTTACTCTTTGATTTGATTTTTTAATACTGCATATTTTATTGTATCACAGGGACGATAGCCGAAAAAAATCATAGTCAATCAAACAATCAAAAAAAATCATAGTTTAGACGGTATTGGGTGCGTTGTTCATTCATAGCGTGGTAGATGGGGAATTGATGGGTAGGGGCGAAGCATTCGGATAAAAAATCTAGGATTTCAGCGATAAGTTATGCCCAAATGCTTCGCCCGTACAGTGATTTTCTGCAATTTGAGGAATCACTGTTGCACAAGGCGGTTCAAAATTCATTGTCTTAATTATGATTGAGGAAAAGGGAGAATAATATAGCGAATCACTGTTCCTAGTAAAGCTGTTCCCAAGATGCCGATTAACGTCCAAATCTGGGCTTTCTGAGAGCCTTTTAATTCTTTTGTATCTTCTTTTACCCCTTCAATATCTTTTTCTAAACTATCGAATTTTTCCTCTAATCTTGCCTGTACTATTTTAATATCCATAACATCTTTTTGCAGATTATCCAACTTCTGATTAATTGAACCTAAAATTTCTTTGAGATCCTGTTCAATAGTAACTGACATCTAATGATTCTCCTAATAATGATAGTTATCAGCATTGTTATCTATCTTATCTTAAGTGTTTGCCCAACCGAAGCGCCTCATTTTCCCTTGCTGCCTTCCCTCATTGTTGCCCTCCCCCTCCCATTATCTCCACTAATTTATGAGCCGATAATTCCTGATTAAGCCAATCCTTTCTCAGCCAACCATTGAGGATTATATAAACGAGATTGATAACGGGACCCACCATCACAAAGAACAGTAACGATGGTGTGGCCTGGTCCCATTTGTTTAGCTAAAGCTACGGCAGCACCAACATTAATACCCACAGAACCTCCCATAAATAAACCATCTTTTTGTAATAGTTGATAAACAACTTTAATGGCAGTGGGATCATCAATTTGAATGGCATCATCTATGGGTGCGCCTTCCATATTAGCGGTAATACGACTATTACCAATCCCTTCCGTAATTGAACTACCTTCCAGGGTAATTGTCCCAGTTTTCACATAACTATATAAACCGCTACCCATCGGATCCGCCACCACGCAACGCACCTGCGGATTTTGGTCTTTTAAAAACATCGCCACCCCCGCGTAGGTTCCCCCGGTTCCTGTGGCAGCCACCCAAGCATCAATTTTACCGTCGGTTTGTTCCCAGATTTCCCGGCCGGTGGTTTCGTAGTGAGCGCGACGATTAGCCAGATTATCGAATTGATTGGCCCAGATAGCATTTTCCATCTCGCCAGCCAATCTCCCCGATAATTTAACGTAATTATTGGCATCTCGGTAGGGAACGGCGGGAACAGTACGCACTTCCGCGCCAAGGGTTCTCAATAGGTCGATTTTCTCTTGGGATTGGGTATCGGGAATGATAATCAGGCATTTATAACCTTTAGCATTGCAGATATGGGCCAAACCGATGCCAGTATTGCCGGCGGTTCCTTCGACAACGGTTCCCCCCGGTTGGAGAGTACCGGCTTTTTCCGCTTCTTGGATAATATATAAAGCGGCCCGATCCTTGACCGAACCACCGGGGTTAAGAAATTCGGCCTTACCGAGAATCTCGCAGCCGGTTTCCTCGCTAAAACTATTGAGACGAATTAGGGGAGTATTACCCACCGCATCGACGAAACCATTTTTAATATCCATAATCTGTTATTTTTCGTGCTGTTCGTAGGCTGAGACGATTTTTTGTACTAAGGGATGACGCACCACATCGGCCCGCGATAGGTAAGAAAAAGCGATCCCTTCTACTGATTTTAGGATTTTTTGAGCGGCAATTAACCCCGATTCCTGTGGTTGCGGTAAATCGGTTTGGGTGACATCTCCGGTTACTACCATGCGCGAACCGAATCCCAAGGGAGTTAAGACCATCAATGCGATCGCACTTTCTCCACTGGGGAATTGAATCGTTGGCCAATTTCTACCACTTTAGCAAAATTGTTGTCTTAGCTGGAAATATTGATTAAATTGGAAGTTTTTTAGCTGTTATTAGTTACTTAACCTAATATATTGGTGGCATTCTGTAAGGAGTCCCGCCGTGACTAACAATTCCCTCGAGCCTTTGAATATTGGCAATACGATTAATACTGCCTTCCGTCTTTATCGTGATCGCTTCCAGACTTATGTATTCTTTGCTGTCCGCGCCTGTTTGTGGTCGCTTCTCCCCTTAGTTTTGCAATTAATTCTCAGTCAATTACTTTATCAAACAATTACCCCCGAACAAGGCAGCGATATCGGTTTACGTTTATTTCTTTTCCCGATACAAATTTTCTCGGCTGCTAAGTATCTTTTCAATAATGCGGTTATCTCACGATTAGCTTTTCAAGACATCATTTATCAGCCAGAAACTGCCGGACAAGCGGAAAAAAAAGTTAAGCCGAAAATGTGGCGCTTGTGGTGGATGCAGGTTTTGATCGGTTTGTTGGGAGCGGCAATAATCCTGCCGATAACGCTGTCTCTGGTGCTAGTCAGTTTTATCCCCATCCTTGGTGTATTGCTTATTTTACTGGCTTCTTTCTGTCTTCCTTTTTTCTTCCTTTGGTTATCTGCTCGCATTTGCATTGCCGAATTGCCCTTAATAATTGAAGATGATTTAGGCAGTTGGCAAGCAATCAAGAGAGGTTGGCATTTAACTAAAAACTCGGCTTGGAGAATTGTGGGAGTGATATTTATTGCCAGTTTATTAATTATTCCAGTTTATATTCTGTCAGTAGCTTTGGCTTCAATTCCCTTTTGGTTCAATTCTTCGGAGGACTGGCAAACGCTCGCGGAAAATCCTCTTTTTTTCCAACAAATGGCGATGTTTTCCTATGGTATGATTACTGTTTTTGTACTTCTGAATATTTTATTAGTTCCTTTTTGGCAATCTCTCAAAAGTGTGATCTATAATCATCTTTTGGACCAGGAAAAAAATGATGGGGGAGAATACTAATAACTGAGCGGCTGTTGATGTATCTAAATTACTTGTTAAGACTGTCTATGAGAGGGGTTTTGAGCATTTGTACTAAAACCCCCTGTAGGTAGTTTAAATACAGTACAGCTTAACAGAATCACTAATTACTAAGTACCTAAGCAAAATTAATTAGACATCTTGCTAACCCTCTCACCAGAGTACAAGAGCGACTATCTCAACAATCTGTTATTTTTCGTGCTGTTCGTAAGCTGAGACGATTTTTTGTACTAGGGGATGACGCACCACATCGGCCCGCGATAGGTAACAAAAAGCGATCCCTTCTACTGATTTGAGGATTTTTTGAGCGGCAATTAACCCCGATTCCTGTTGTTGCGGTAAATCGGTTTGGGTGACATCTCCGGTTACTACCATGCGCGAACCGAATCCCAAGCGAGTTAAGACCATTTTTAACTGTGCTGGGGTGGTATTTTGGGCCTCATCAACGATAACAAAAGCATTAGCTAAGGTTCGTCCCCGCATATAAGCTAAGGGAGCGATTTCGATTTTACCCCGTTCCATCAGGTCGGGAATTTTGGCCGCTTCGATAAATTCGTATAAAGCATCGTAGAGGGGACGCAAAAAAGGATCAACTTTTTGCTGTAAATCCCCCGGGAGAAAGCCTAATTTTTCCCCTGCTTCCACGGCCGGCCGGGTGAGGATAATCCGTTCTACTTTATCTTCTAATAGAGCTTGTACGGCTAAAACGGCGGCTAAAAAGGTTTTCCCCGTGCCAGCAGGTCCAATACAAAAGGTGATATCGTGACTTTGAATCGCTTGGATATATTGACGCTGACGGAAGGTTTTCGCCCGAATTAGCTCCCCGCGACGGGTACGAGCGAGAATATCCTGCTGTAGTTCTTTATACTCGCTAGAACGCCCCGTATCGAGGGCATGGATAGCGGTCATAATATCGGCTTCGGCGATTAACTTGGCCTCTTGCCATAAAATACTTAAGGAGCGTACAATCGCTGTGGCACGCTCCACCGGGGTCGGTTGCCCCGCAATCCGCAATTCCATGCCTCTGAGGACTAAATTCGCCCCAGTTTGCCTGGCTATCAATTTGAGGTTAGCTTCTTGATGACCCGCTAAAGCGATCGCACTTTCTGAACTGGGGAATTGAATCGTTTGCCAAGTTTCCGTCATGCTCGGGGCTAAATTATCCTTTGGCTAGTTCTACCACTTTAGCAAAAGCGACGGGATCGAGGACGGCTAATTGGGCCAACATTTTCCGATTGAGGAGGATATTAGCTTTCTTTAATTGTCCGGTCAGTTGGCTGTAACTGATGCCCTGTTGACGAGCAGCGGCGTTAATGCGGGTAATCCAAAGACGACGAAAATCGCGTTTCCGTTTGCGACGGTCTCTATAGGCATTCCGCAAGGCCTTCATTACCTGTTGGTTAGCTGTACGGAATAAGCGCGAGTGAGAACCGCGAAAACCTTTGGCTAATTTGAGAATTTTTTTGCGTCGCTTGCGGGCGACATTCCCCCGTTTTACTCTAGACATGATAATCCTTTAGACGATTTTTCTGGAAAATTTACAAATAGGGCAACATTAAGCGCACTTCCTTCTCGTCGCGCTCGTGTACCAGGGTAATCTGGGACAAACGACGGCGTTTGCGTTCGGCACTCTTATGATCGAGTAGATGATTTTTGAAGGCTTTGCGACGTTTGATTTTTTTGCCGCTTCCCGTGGCCTCGAATCGTTTGGCCGCCGCCTTTCGCGTTTTTAGCTTGGGCATAAACTCCTTTTTATTAAATCGACACAATCACTAATACTATCACAAATAAAGGACTTTGGGCAAGGAGTGGCCAAAAGATTCCCCGGCTTATCCCCACTTTGGCCAGGTCTGTGCTTGGGAATTAAATCAATCGGGAATTTTCCCCTTCCTCTCGATCGAATCGCTAAGATCCAGATAAAGTCTTGCGTTAACACGCATCTGGAGAAGTTATGGCTAAAACCCTACTAGAACAATTACGCCAATTTACAGTGGTTGTTGCCGATACCGGCGATATCCAAGCGATCGAAGCTTTTACCCCCCAAGATACCACCACTAACCCCTCTCTGATCACGGCTGCGGCCCAAATGCCCCCATATCGGCCGATTGTCGATCAAACCCTGCAAGCGGCCAGAAAAGAATTGGGAAAGCAGGCGACCCCGGAAGATGTGGCCAAATTGGCTTTTGATCGCCTAGCGATCGGTTTTGGTCTGCAAATCCTGCAAATCGTCCCCGGCCGCGTCTCCACCGAAGTGGATGCCCGTCTTTCCTACGATACCCAAGCTACCATCGACAAGGCCCGTTATCTCATTTCCCAGTATGAACAAGCGGGTATCTCTAGAGAAAGAGTCTTAATTAAAATTGCCTCGACGTGGGAAGGGATTAAAGCCGCAGAAGTCCTCGAAAAAGAGGGAATTCACTGTAATTTAACTCTATTATTCGGTTTTCATCAGGCGATCGCCTGTGCGGAAGCGGGAGTCACCTTAATTTCTCCCTTTGTCGGTCGCATTCTCGATTGGTATAAAAAAGAAACCGGTAAAGACTACGTTGGTGCTGAAGATCCCGGAGTCCAATCCGTTACCCAGATCTATAACTACTATAAAAAGTTTGGTTATAAAACCGAAGTTATGGGGGCAAGTTTCCGCAATATCGGCGAAATTTGCGAGTTAGCTGGTTGTGATCTTTTAACCATTTCCCCGAAACTTCTCGAGCAATTGCAAGAGACAGAAGCCGATTTACCCCGTAAGCTCGATCCAGACCAGGCCGCAACCCTTGATATTGTCAAAATTGCCATGGATCAAGCGACTTTTGAGAAAATGCACGCCGAAGATGCCATGGCTTCTGAAAAACTAGCGGAAGGTATTCAAGGTTTTACCAAAGCTTTAGAATTATTGGAACAATTGCTGATTCAACGTTTAACCCAGTTGGAAGGTCAGTCAACCTTAGAACACGCCGCCGAAGATATTTTCCGAGTCTATGATCATGATGGGGATGGTTTCATCACCCGGGAAGAATGGGCGGGAACCGATGCGGTATTCGATGCGATCGATATCAACCATGATGGTAAAATTTCTCCCGATGAGATTGCTGTCGGTTTGGGTGCGGCTTTTCGTTTAGTGGAAGCTTAGAATTAGTCGTGAGTTGAAGGAACCGGCATCAGTCCCCACCCGCACTCACCCCCACCAGTGGGGAAAGTGCAGGGAGTGGGGAGCTTTTTGTTGTGAATAGTAAACAGTAACCAGTAATCAGTGAACAGAAAGCTCTGAACTTGCCACTCAATACTATTCACTGAAAAATAAAATCTGATCACTGGTAACTGATCACTGATCACTGATTAAGCTGTCTCTTGGGCAGCGGCTAATTCTGCCAGTTTTCCCTGTTGATCCTTGGCGATACAAGATTGGATCACCTCTTCGATGGCGCCGTCTAAAATGCGATCGAGGGAAAAATTCTGATTTAAGCGATGATCGGTGAGACGATTATCCTTATAGTTATAGGTGCGAATTTTTTCCGAACGCGAACCGGTTCCCACCTGAGAGCGTCGCATGGAACTGACCGCTTCCTGTTGTTCCTGTAACTTCATATCGTACAGTTTCGCCCGGAGAATCTGCATAGCTCGTTCCCGGTTTTGCAATTGCGATCGCTCTTCGGTGCAAAAAACCCGGATTCCCGTGGGTTTATGGATTAAATCGACGGCAGTTTCCACTTTATTGACATTTTGACCGCCTGCTCCCCCAGATCTAGCCGTGGTTAACTCAATATCCTTGGGATCGATATGCACTTCCACATCGTCCACTTCTGGCATAATCGCCACGGTAGCGGTGGAAGTGTGGACGCGACCACTCGCTTCCGTCAGAGGAACCCGCTGCACCCGATGGACTCCTGCCTCAAATTTCAGCTTACTATAGACGTTATCGCCTTTAATCTCTAAAATTGCCTCTTTAAATCCTCCCATATCCGCCGGAGATTCACTCAAAAGGCTAACTTTCCAGTTTTGAGTTTCGGCATATTTTGAGTACAAACGCACTAAATCCCCCGCCCAAATACTGGCCTCATCACCGCCAGTCCCGGCGCGAATTTCCAGCATGATATTCTTTTCATCGAGGGGATCCCGGGGCAGCAGCAGAATTGTTAATTGGTCTTCCAAAGTGGCGATTTTTGCCTCTAATTCTGCCACTTCTAGGGCGGCCATTTCGCGTAATTCGGGATCGCTGGCGGATTCTTTGAAGATTTGTTTCGCACCGATTAAATCCTCTTGACTTTTTTGCCAAATTTCGTAGGTGTTGACCGTTTCCTCTAGGGAAGCGCGGGATTTGGCCAGACGATGCAATTCACCCGGATTACTGGTGACATCGGGATCCGCTAGACGACGGGTTAATTCTTTGTAGGTCTGTTCTACAGATTGCAGTTTGTTTAATAAGTAACTTTCAGCCATGATCGATAATAAATAGGGTTAAACGGGGTTAATTGGAAGATAACCCGCAAATTCACTGGAATAGAAGCGTCTGACAGATAATAGAGACGCAATCCTTTTAATTGTCTTAATTTTCTTTGTCTGGGGTTCTTCGAGCCTGGAAAAATCCCGCCCAACTGCTGACAGTCAGTCAGTTTTGCTAATACTTAGAAATATTTTTAGGCCAGCAAGCGGCAAGGGAAGACATTTTTTTTCTTAACCAGATTATTCCTCTATCTGAAACTATCATTTTTTGGCCGGTTTGAGCAAGTCATGTTAAATCCTGTTTAAAAGCAGGGAAGTGGGGAAGTGGGGAATTGGGGTGTGGGGTGTGGGGTGTGGGGTAGTGGGGTAGTGGGGTGTGGGGTGTGGGGTGTGGGGTGTGGGAAATTGGGGAAGTGGGGAGATCGGAGATGGAAGCAGGGAGAAAAAAGCTGATAACCGATAACTGATCACTGATAACTGATCACTGATAACTGATCACTGATAACTGATCACTGAATACTAAACCTGCCGGAAAGGGGTACAAAAAATGCTAGGATTGCCACAGCACAGAGAAAAGTGAAAGAAAGGAATATAGCTTTACATGGAAGAGTTTGACAAGTCAATATCCTTTGATGGCAGGGATATTCGACTAAAAATAGGGCTTTTAGCCCCCCAAGCTGGCGGGAGTGTTCTGATCCAATCGGGAGAAACGGCGGTTTTAGTGACAGCAACCACAGCCAAAGCCAGAGAAGGAGTAGATTTCCTACCCTTAACCGTTGACTATGAAGAAAGATTATACGCCGCCGGGCGCATCCCGGGAGGATTTTTGCGTCGTGAAGGTCGTCCCCCGGAAAAAGCGATTCTGACTGGTCGTTTGATCGATCGCCCCCTGCGGCCCCTATTTCCCAGTTGGATGCGGGATGATATTCAGGTGGTCGCTACGACCCTCTCAATGGATGAGGAGGTACCCCCGGATGTTTTGGCTGTTACTGGAGCCTCCGTGGCGGTTTTGTTGGCAGGTATTCCCTTCCAAGGACCGATGGCAGCGGTGCGCGTCGGTTTATTAGGGGATGAATTTATCATCAATCCCACCTACAAGGAAATCCATAACGGAGAATTGGATCTAGTGGTGGCCGGTAGTCCTGAAGGGGTGGTGATGATCGAAGCGGGAGCCAATCAGTTACCGGAACGGGATATTATTGAGGCGATCGATTTTGGTTATGAAGCAGTGCGCGACCTGATCACCGCTCAACGGGAATTGATCGATCAGTTGGGTATTCCCCTCGTCACCCGAGAAGCACCGGCAGTAAACGAAACCGTGCAGAATTTCCTGAGAGAACAAGCTAAAGAGGAAATTAAACAGATTCTCTCTCAGTTTACCCTCAGCAAAACCGAACGGGATGAGAAATTAGAGGCGATCGAAAATCGGATCAAGGAAACTATAACCGCTCTCCCCGATGAAGATCCCTTAAAAGCTCCAACCCTGGAAGAGCCAAAGTTAATCGGTAATCTCTTTAAGGATCTGACCAAAAAACTGATGCGCGCCCAAATTATTGAGGATGGGGTGCGGGTTGATGGTCGCAAACTGGACGAAGTACGCCCGATTTCTTGCCGGGTAGGAGTTTTACCCCGTCGGGTTCACGGTAGCGGTTTGTTTAATCGCGGTTTAACCCAAGTGCTTTCGATCGCCACCCTTGGCACCCCCGGTGATGCTCAGGATTTGGGGGACGATCTCCATCCCGAAGACGAAAAACGCTATCTTCATCACTACAACTTCCCACCCTTTTCCGTCGGTGAAACCCGTCCGATGCGTTCTCCCGGCCGTCGAGAAATCGGTCACGGTGCTTTAGCGGAAAGGGCGATCGTACCTGTCCTTCCCCCCCAGGAGGAATTTCCCTATGTGCTGCGGGTGGTGTCGGAAGTCCTCTCTTCTAATGGTTCCACCTCCATGGGTTCCGTGTGTGGTTCTACCCTGGCGCTGATGGATGCCGGTGTTCCCCTGAAAAAACCCGTTAGCGGTGCGGCCATGGGTTTAATTAAAGAAGGGGAAGAAGTGCGGATTTTGACCGATATTCAGGGTATCGAGGATTTTCTGGGAGATATGGACTTTAAGGTGGCTGGTACTGATTCTGGCATCACCGCTCTCCAGATGGATATGAAAATCCCCGGTTTAACCATGGAAGTGGTGGCCAAGGCGATCGAACAAGCTTTACCGGCCCGCAAACATATCCTCGAGAAGATGTTAGCGACCCTAGAAAAACCCCGCACGGAATTATCTCCCCACGCACCCCGGTTATTGACGATCAAGATCGATCCGGATCTGATTGGGTTAGTAATCGGGCCGGGTGGTAAGACGGTTAAAGGGATTACTGAACAGACCGGCACGAAAATCGATATCGATGACGATGGGACTGTGACTATTTCCTCTACCGATGGGGAACAGGCCGAAAAAGCTAAACGACTGATCTACAATATGACCCGCAAACTCAATGAGGGTGAGGTTTATCTCGGTCGCGTGACTCGCATTATCCAAATCGGTGCTTTTGTGGAAGTTTTGCCAGGCAAAGAGGGAATGATCCATATTTCCCAATTGGCCGAGGGACGCGTCGGTAAGGTGGAGGATGAAGTGGCCGTGGGGGATGAGGTGTTAGTCAAGGTACGCGAGATCGATAGTAAAGGTCGTCTCAATCTCACCCGTCTCGGTATTCATCCCGATGAGGCCGCTGCTGCCCGTAAGGCTGCTACTGTAGTCTAGGTGAATTTTTTGTTCATGGTTAACTCTCGATCGCTCGATCGAGAGTTTTTGTTTAGGGCTTGCTGAATAAATGTGAAATGTAGGCAAGGTAAGGGTTTTGTGGCTTTTCTGGCGAAACAGGTGCAAGATTTTGAGAGAATCGTGCTTCAAAACCTGGCATCTTGAGCGGCGATCGCGTCCTGTAGGGGCGAAGCATTCGGGCAATAACCTATCGGTGAAACCGTAGATTTTCTATCCGAATGCTTCGCCCGTACTTTTTGCCGCAAACCCTACCTAAAAACAGCAATAGAGACGCAAAAACTACGCCTCTATCCCGGTATTTTCCCTAGATATTGTTTCTGACTACCAGCTAGACTTGACCACACCGGGTAAAAGACCTTGGTGGGCCCATTCGCGTAAAACGTTGCGGGATAAACCAAAATCGCGATAGTATCCTCTCGGTCTGCCGGTCGTTAAACAACGGTTGCGGTGACGACTGGGGGCGCTATTGCGGGGTAATTCCTGTAATTTTTGGTGAATTGCTAGTTTTTCTTCAAAATCTTCGGCGGTACGGAATTGTTCTTTTAGTTCCGCCCGTTTAGCTTCGTATTTTTGTCTGAGACGAGCGCGTTTTTTCTCGCGTTCTACCATCGATTTTTTTGCCATGGGGTTTCTCGAAAAAGATTTAACCTGTAAAGACAGCATTTCCCATTATAACCTGAAACACCGGTGACAAAGGTGACATTTCTTGATATTAATTCTTAAAGTCCTAGTTGCAAATTTTCTATGTCTGAACCGCCTCAATTTCTCCAACAACGTCTTTTTTATCAGGGTCGCGTCTTTCAATTTGAAGTCTCGAAACTGCGTTTACCTAACGGTGTCGAGGGAGAATGGGAATGTGTGCGTCATCCGGGGGGTGCTTTAGCAGTTCCAATCACCAAGGAAGGTCAATTAGTTTTAGTACGTCAGTATCGGTTTAGTTTGCAAGCTCGCATTCTGGAATTTCCCGCCGGGACGATTGATGAAGGAGAAGACCCTGCTACGACGGTAAAACGAGAATTAGAGGAAGAAGCGGGTTATCGGGCGCATAATTGGCAATCTTTGGGTAAATTTGCCCTAGCGCCTGGTTATTCCGATGAATACATCTATGCTTTTCTGGCCCGGGATCTGGAAAAATTAAGCTTGCCCCCCGCTCAAGATGCCGATGAAGATCTGGAAGTGGTTTTGATGAGTTTTGAGGAAATGGAATCAGCGATCGCTAGGGGAGAATCGATCGATGCTAAAACTATTACTAGCTTCTATCTGGCCCGTTTAGCCCTTAATTAATCTTTTCAATCACCGTTTGTCCTAGTTGAATCAACTCAAAACCGATAAAAAGGCTTAAAATCACGGTGACAGCCTGATTAAGTAGGGGTATATTGCCTTTACCTAGAACAGAAGCGACGAATTTGACCACAACTAAAACGAGAGCGCTAACAACGGCGATTTTGACGGCTATCATAGATTAATTTTTCCTCACGGTTAACCGAAGTATACTATTTTTAGACTTTTTCTCGCTAGTTTCATCTTGGGCTTGATACAAAATTTAGCATTTTGGTGGAGAGCGCTCCTGTCATTACCAAAAATGCCCGGGTTTTTGTTAAGAATTGTAAAATGTAGTTAGATTTATTCACTCAGAAAGGGATTTATGTCTAACCGAGAGTCGATTTTTCCATTCCCTCAAAAACCAGTGTATTCCTCCGTATTCAAGCCGATTTTAGCGATAATATCAGTTATCTTAATTATGTTAGCAGTGATCGGCGGGTTAATGATGGTCAGTTTATCATTATGTTGGCCGGAAGACAATATTTATCGATTACTCCTTGGCTTAGTAGAAGATTTTTTTAATCCCTTTGCTTGGATTAAAGTTCCCACGGTTGCTCATAGCTATCAATTATTATTACCCACGGTTATCCTGCTAATTTCTACGCAGTTAATCATTTTCTTGTCTCCGCGTCCGCAAGTTTGGTCAAGATTAGTCATTATTTCTATCACTCTCGCTATCACCCTGCGCTATCTACTCTGGAGGATTCTGGAAACCTTAAATCTTTCTACTCCTCTCAATGGCTTTTTTAGTTTACTACTTTTAGGCGTTGAGATGATGGTTTTAAGTATTAGCATAATTCAGTTAGTTTTAGTCTTAACCACGAAGGATAGACGCAAAGAAGCTGATTTTTATAGCCAAGCAGTGATCAATAAACAGTATTTGCCCACGGTAGATATTCTGATTCCCACCTATAATGAGCCAGCGTTCATTTTAAAAAGAACTATTATCGGTTGTCAAGCCCTTAATTATCACCATAAAAATATTTATATTCTCGATGATACCCAGAGGTCAGAAATTTATGAATTGACAGAAAAATTAAATTGTAATTATCTGACTCGTCAGGATAGAAAAAACGCTAAAGCAGGTAATTTAAACCATGCTCTCAAACAAACACAAGGGGAATTAGTGGTGGTTTTTGATGCAGATTTTATCCCTTGTCGGAACTTTCTAGAAAGAACTGTTGGCTGGTTTCAAAACCCCAAAATTGCCCTAGTGCAAACGCCCCAAAGCTTTTATAATGCCGATCCTATCGCCCATAACTTAGGTTTAGAAAATATCGTTACTCCCGACGAAGAATTATTTTATCGTCATATCCAACCGGCTAAAGATGGGGTGGGTAGTCCTGTCTGTGCTGGCACTTCTTTTATTGTCAGAAGAAAAGCATTAGAAGAAGTGGACTACTTTAATATAGAATCTATTAGTGAAGACTATTTCACTGGAATTGCTATCTCTGCCCAAGGTTATGAAGTTATTTACTTAAATGAAAAACTTAGCGCTGGTTTATCTGCCGAAAGTTTATCAGCTTATTTACGGCAAAGATTGCGCTGGGCAAGGGGAACTTTACAGGCCTTTTTTATCAAAGCTAATCCCCTGAAAATTGCGGGACTAACTTTACCTCAAAGATTGGGACACCTAGAAGGACTTTTATCTTGGTTTTCTCCCTTAGCTCGTTTATTTTCTCTGCTGATTCCTCTCCTTTATACCTTTGGATATATCGTACCTTTGAACATTACCATCGATGAGACAATCTATATCTTTTTACCCTACATGATGCTGCAGTTAGCCACTTATCACTGGTTAAATTCTCGCTCGCGCTCTATTGTTTTTTCTGAGGTACTATCGATGATTATTTGTGTACCTACAGCCCTAACAGTTCTCCATATTCTTTGGAAACCCTTTGACAAAGGATTTCAGGTGACACCGAAGGGAATTGCTCGCCAAAATTATCAATATAATTGGCGTTTATCCTACCCATTGCTGTTTTTTCTCACCATTACTTTAATTAGTATTTTATTTAATTTACACCATCACAATTATCAAGAAAGTTCCATAAATTTTGGCTTGATTTTGGCTATATATAACGTGGTTATTATCATGACTGCTCTGGTGGCTTTATTGGAAGCTCCCCTCACCCTAGAAACTCAATATCAAGTACTAAAATCTCCTGTTAACTTGATCACAGAATCGGATATAATTATACAGGGCAATCTCAAAAAACTTTCGGAAATAGGAGCAGAAATTCACCTGATGGAACCCATATACTCAGAAAAATTACTCCTAGATATTTTAGGCGAAGATTTGCGCCTATCGGCTCATCTAGTCAATCTAGAAAAACGAGGAAAAATTTGGCAAGCAACCCTTAAATTCCAGCCACTTACCCTATCAGAGCAAAGAAAATTAATTACTTTTCTATTCTGTCGTCCCCAGCGCTGGCAACCGAAAAATACGGCGGGAGAATTACAATCACTTTGGTTGTTAATTATCAGCTTTTTTCGGGGAATCGGCTTGATTTGGCGGGCAATTCTGAATCGAAAAACAGCCCTTTAGTTTAGTCAAAAGTCGAAAATACTTAAGTAGCTGGTTATAATTAAATTAAAAATAGATTTTAGGTTCGATCCCCCCTGCCCCCCTTGATAAGGGGGGTGCCGATCCCCCTTAATAAAGGGGGCATCTGATAATTTTTAACGCCTACCTACTTATCGAAAAATTACTGGCTGACTATTCTATTAACTGGCTTTTGTCTGTGATTTTACTCACAGTGCTATTCCTGTATTATCACATTTGTCACTTGACCAAAACTTGACAGTATTATAATAAAAGTAACCATTCTTAGATGGACTGGCCCATGAACAATCGTTTATACCTTCACCTGATGGCTAATAGGGAAAAAGGGTTTGCCTTGGCTCTTGCCCTGTTAATTGGAGTTATCATAATGGGAACAGGAATAACTATGATGATGCGCGTCCAAGGAGACCAATCGAAAGTAATTGCCCAAAAAGCCCAGGCTGATAGTTTAACAAGTTCCGAAACTGGAGTGGCTCGCGTGCAGGATTTACTGAATAGCGTTCGAGTCATGGCAACGGTTGATAGTAATTGTACTGCTGGCGATTGTTGGCAGACCGCCCAAGTACCTACTGGCAATCCTAGTACCAATTTACAAAAAGATTTAAAAAAATTAGCCATTGCCACCGCCTGTGGTAATCGCAATCGTAATAACGA
Source organism: Microcystis sp. M061S2 (assembly GCF_020245605.1). Lineage (NCBI taxonomy): Bacteria > Bacillati > Cyanobacteriota > Cyanophyceae > Chroococcales > Microcystaceae > Microcystis > Microcystis sp. M061S2. The sequence goes on from NZ_JADBUP010000016.1 coordinate 18,608, forward strand.
AATTGCCTACAAAATACTCGCACCCACAGAACAACGAGCAGTAAATCCAGGATTAAGAGATTTGGCTAGTGGTGAATGGTTTCAGTTGAATGATAATCATTATTATCGCGTGGTTAAGTACGTTTATCTCGATGATACCGAGAAGACTCCCCCCCCTGGGGGTTTGGGTTGGGGAGTTCTCATCCTCGAAGGACGTTCTCGCAAAAGTGCCGAAACAGACCTAACTAACATTGATATCAATAGAGATAGTGGCGATAATGCCGCCTCGCGTAACCGCGTGGTGGTAACTATCCCGATTCTGCCTTCCCGTCCCCTCGCATTCACTCGCACCACGGTTCCAGCTTTGTGGATAAGGGAGGGAGCCACAGAAGATCTCAGTCAAACTAGCCAGATTACGGTCGGCAGTGCAGATTATTCCGGCGGTGCTCAGTTTCGGGGGGATGTGGTGATGAGCGACACCACGACATTTGACGAGCCGACGGCAACTTTGCAACCAGATCTAGAATGTCATATTAACCAAAATAATATTCAACAGCCCACACCCGCACTCAATCCCCCCTACAAGGCCCAATTTGTCGGTGTCCCTTTCCCCAGTTTGCCGTGGATTCCCACTGGCCTTCCCTCTGGTCAGCAAAACCTAGCACTTAACGATAGTCTTTCGGTTGCTCAGAGAACTTTTCCCAGACAGGGAGACACACCCACTACTCGCACGATTAACGGTCAAAGCGTACAGGTGTACGAGTATATCGTTAATAATATCAACTTGAGTGGTAACAATAGGATCACCATTACTCCGGGGCAACGGGTAGTTTTTTATGTTAAAGGTAATATTGATGGTGAGATCGAACACAATTGTGGTAACGTGACTGGCTGTAAACCGGGCAATCTACAAATTTATGCCTATAATGACCGTACTCTTTTAGGTGCCACCGCGCCGCAAATTTGTCTGACAGTGGGTCAAAACCGAAGACTAGAAGCGTTTATCTTTGCTCCTGACTATTCCCTCGGTAAAACCGGTAACGGTGATTTCGTCGGCGCCGCCTGGGGTAAAAATTGGGGCAAAATTTCAACCTGTGGCTCAAATAGCGGCGCAGTTGCTGTGACCCAAGGGGTAGAATGGACTGACTTAATCAAAAACCTGAAACCCAATCCCTTAAACACTTTGCCCCGACTTGGTAAGATTGCCAATTGGTGTGAGGAACCCATTGATACCACGGGTACATCTGAGTGTGATTTCCCAAATCCTTCACCCTCTACCTCTCCCAGTCCCTAAAAAAGTTTAACTTATCGGGTTGATAAGGGCGGTTGAGGATTTAGGTTCAGGACAGGTTTGATTGGTGAAATCACAGCGATAAATTGCCGGTTTTTGCCAACTGAGGGGAATTTCCAGTAAATCCCTCGAACCGGTCATCGCTTGTCCCAGAAAGAGAGCCAGAGCGACACAATTGAGAATTGTATGGGCAATGCGCCAACGATGGGAACGGTCTTTATAGATATCTTCGACAATGGCCAGAGAGAAAATCATCAGTAATGATGCCGCCATGCCGATATAGTAGTGAGACCAGTACCATTGGTCCGAGAGTCGCCAGACCCCATCCTGAGAACCGATAATAATTAAACCGATGCCAGTCAAGGTGGCAAAAATTCCGCGCCAGAGGCCTTGTCTAGCACGGTAGAGACAGACCAAAGAGGCAATGGTGACAAAAAACATCAAAATCACAAAAATGACCTGAAAGGAGTCTAATTTTCCCTCTTTTTGTTTATCGACAAAACCATTAAAACCGTAAACGACCGAGTAAGCTAGTGCTAACAGGTTAACCCCTACCACTGTACCCGTTAACCAGCGGCCTAAGCGTAGATGTTCTAGCCCGACCACTGGCGGAATGTTACTTTTATTTCCCGCGTTGGTTTCTAGGCGACGTTGACGGGTTTGCCAAGCAAAGTTAACTACGAGGCCGATAATAGGAAAAACGACCACTATCGCTAGGACAGGATGAATGAGAGCCAGAAAATCGACGAATTGCATATAAATATCCCGAAAATAGTCAGCAGAAAATCGTCAACAGTTGACAAGCTATAGCCTTGTTTTTTTTAGCTTATCGCAGATATCAGGAGGCGGTCGGCAGGAGTTAGGAGTCGCTCGTCAGGAGATTATTTTTATTTATTCTCCCCATTTCCCCACACCCCAATTCCCCAATTCATAATTCATAATTCATAATTCCCTACACCCCCACTTCCCATTTCGGACTAGGAACCTCTTTGATAATCGGCTAATCTAAAAGCAGCAATCCCTAGATTCAATCCTGACTATGAAACTACAAGAACTTTTAACAACTATCCCTCTGGTTTCCCCGATTGCTTCTCCTATCGCTTTAGAAACCGAGATTACAGGAATTTCCACCAATTCCCATGCTTGTCAACCGGGAGATTTATTTATCGGTTTACCCGGTACTCGCGTCGATGGCGGCGAATTTTGGCGTTCCGCTTTGGAAACCGGGGCCCTAGCGGCGCTTATCTCCCCAGCAGCCGCAGCTAAATTTCCCCCCCCGGAGGATGCTTGCGTAATCGTTGTGGCAGATTTAGTTACTGCCACTGCCGCGATCGCTGCTAAATTCTATCATTATCCTGCCCAAACCCTAAAATTAATCGGTGTGACGGGAACCAACGGCAAAACCACCACCACCCATTTAATTGAATATTTTCTCAGCCAAGCAGAGATTCCCACCGCTTTATTCGGGACTCTTTACACCCGTTGGCAAGGATTCCAAGAAACCGCCAATCATACCACCCCTTTCGCTAACGAGTTACAAGCTAGTTTAGCCAAAGCGGTGAGCGCCGGCAATGAAATCGCCGTCATGGAAGTTAGTTCCCATGCACTGGCCCAGGGACGGGTACAGGGTTGTACTTTTCCCGTGACGGTGTTTACTAATCTCACCCGGGACCATCTCGATTATCACCTCGATATGGAGGATTATTTTGCCGCTAAAGCTAAATTATTTAGTCCCGATTATCTGCAAGGTAAGGCGATTATTAACCTTGATGATGCCTATGGTCAACGTTTAGCGGCCTCCCTGTCTCCCCAACAGGTTTTAACCTATAGTGTGTCCGATGCTAGTGCCGATTTTTATACTAAAGACTTACAGTATCAACCCACAGGAGTTAAAGGGGTGATGGTGACTCCCCAAGGAGAAATAGCCTTTGCTTCTCCTCTGGTGGGTCAATATAATCTGGCTAACCTCTTGGCGGCGGTGGCGGCAGTGTTAGAATGTGGTGTAGATTTAGGGAAAGTAATCAGTCAAATTCCCCAGTTTTCAGGAGTACCGGGGCGGATGGAACGGGTTAGCATCGCGCCTGACCAAGATATCAGCGTCATTGTCGATTATGCCCATACTCCCGACAGTTTAGAGAATGTTTTAAAAGCTTCCCGACCCTTTATTTCCGGTCGGATGATTTGTGTTTTTGGTTGTGGCGGCGATCGAGATCGGACAAAACGGCCGTTAATGGGAAAAATAGCCGCAGAATTAGCAGATTTAGCCATAGTTACCTCCGATAATCCCCGCACAGAAGCTCCCGAACGAATCCTTGAGGATATCGTCGCTGGCATTCCCCCAGAAATTACTGTGCAGGTAATTAGCGATCGCGCTTTGGCCATTGACACCGCTATTCAAGCAGCGCAACCGGGAGACGGAGTAATTATTGCGGGTAAAGGTCACGAAGACTATCAAATTTTGGGGACGGAAAAAATCCATTTCGATGACCGCGAACAGGCCCGGGCCGCTTTGATGAAAGTGAAAAAGTGATTAGAGGTGATGAATTATTAAGAAAAGCTAAGATTACTTGACAATTGGTAGAGGTCGCCAATTGTCAAATCTGTGATAAGCTAAAGGAGTTTAGGTAAAAATCCCAGTTAGCAAGCAACCGCTATCTTGATAAGTTGCCTCTGCGTTAACTAAGCAATGACACTAAAAGGCGTTACAGGCGCTTTGAATGTTTCAGGCCTCTGGTTTTGGACTTTCGGAGATACCTCCTCTTGAGGAGAATCTCTGAGGGTGCATTTTTGAACTGTCTTAGCAAAAAAGTATTGGTCAACTGGTGACTCTATATGACCTACTGCCTTAATCCCGACTGTCCTCAACCGAAAAACGCCCCAACAGCGTTAATCTGCGAGAGTTGCGGTTCAAAACTTCTTCTCCACAACCGCTATCAGATCCTAGGCATTTTAGGGAAAGGAGGGTTTGGGGCAACCTTTGTCTCATCGGATTTGTCCCTACCAGGTACCCCCCTATGTGTGGTCAAACAACTGCGACCTTGCAGTGATGATGCTAATATTTTTCAGATGTCCAAGGAACTTTTTGAGCGAGAAGCGGAAACCCTGGGAAAACTGGGGGTTCATCCGCAGGTTCCCCGATTATTGGACTATTTTGAAGATAATCAACAGTTTTATCTAGTTCAGGAATACGTTAAAGGTCATAACCTCTACCAAGAGGTAAAAAAACGCGGACCGTTTAGCGAAGCGGGAGTCAAACAGTTTTTAAGTGAACTGTTGCCGATTTTGAAATATATCCACAAACAAAAGGTAATTCATCGGGATATCAAACCCGCTAACCTAATTCTTCGGCACACGGATCGAAAATTGGTTCTGATTGACTTTGGGGCTGTCAAAAATCAAGTTAACAGTGTTATTGCCAATGTCAATTCTCAAGACGCTTTGACTAATTTTGCCGTGGGTACCCAAGGTTTTGCCCCTCCCGAACAGATGGCCATGCGTCCGGTCTATGCTAGTGATATCTATGCTGTGGGAGTTACCTGTATCTATCTACTCACGGGCAGATCTCCTAAGACTATCGAAGTTGATATCAATACAGGTGAATTACTCTGGGAAAAATTAGTCAAGGTGAGTCCCCAGTTTGCTAAAGTCCTGAAAACAATGCTGGAAGTCTCCGTCCATCATCGCTACAAATCCGCCCAAGAGGTAATGGATGCTTTAGACATGACCGCTTATGCCGATAGTCTAGCCCAAAGTTTAATCGCGGCTCCAATGGTTACTTCCCGGAAACCACCACAAGATTCAGGTCAAATAGTCACTTCCTCAGTTTCTGGCACTCTCAACTCTAAATTTCGCTCCAAAAATAAAAATCCAGAGGCCTCTCCAGATAATCTGCCGGGGGCGCAGATGGCCTTTTCAACAACCAATACAAATATACAATCTAAAAACAAAGACCACAGCAGCCCAGATATAACCTTACCGAAGAGAAAACGCCGCTTAGATGAAAAAGCGATTCTCGATGCTTACAATAACGGCCGGCGCAATTTTGCCCAGGAGGAATTATCGAATCTCAATCTGTCTAAAGTACAACTTTTGCGGGTAAATTTCTTTCAATCCAAATTAACAGGAACTAATTTACAAGGGGCGGATCTGTCCAATGCGGATTTGGGCCGGGCTAATCTCAGTCAAGCGATTCTCAAAAATACCAATTTAAATAATGCCTATCTCGGTTATGCAGACCTGGAAGAGTCCGATTTGCGCGGGGCGAATCTCACTGGAGCCAATCTTCGCCACGCTCATCTCAAAAACGCTAATCTTTGCGGGGCTAATCTCTCTGATGCCCAAGTAAATCAAGAACAAATCGCCCTAGCAAAAACTAATTGGTTAACAGTTATGCCCAATGGTAAACGCGGTTCCTGGTAATCTTTCCTTATGAATTATGAATTATGAATTGGGGAGCAGGGAGCTTTTTTCAGTGATCAGTAAACAGTGGCCAGTAAACAGTAATCAGTAATCAGTGAAAAGACAGTAGGAAACTTCGATTTAATACTGTCACTTAAAACTCAAATCTGATCACTGATAACTTACCCACTGATAACTGATAACTGATCACTGATAACTGATTTAACCGCGACTTTCCTTAAAGGTTTTGTAGGCGGTTTCGGAGTCGAAAATATGGCAATAATCAACGATTCGCTTCATCAATCCCCAAGAAAACTCAGTTTCTTTTAGGTGACTACCCCAATTTTCTTTGAGACTAGCGTGAACTTTGCGGAGGTTATAGGAAGGAATCGCCGTCGAGATATGATGGGGGATATGGACATTAATATCGTGACAGAGAATTTCTACCCAACGGGGATAGCTACAGTGAACTGTCCCTTCTAGTTGCGCTAAAGCTTGATTCCACTCTTCGGGATAGTAAAATTGAATATCGGGGTCTGTGTGATGGACAAGGGTAAAGGTACTCATCCAAAAATGATAGACAAACCAAGGCACCACCCAAAATTTAACCAATCCCCAGACACCAGTGTAGAAAATTAGGGTTGGGAAAAAAATAGCGGCAAAAACTAGGACGACAATCATCGAAAAGCGGGCTTTTTCCCGTTCGTTCTCCTTGAATTGTTCGATGTTGAAGTGTAGAATAGCCCAGTGGGCGATCGAACCAAGCCACCAGAAACGTCCGCGGATGCCGCGATAAAAGAGACGCACTAAGGGATTGGCCGAGTTAAAAGCTTCTAATTCCCACGGATCCCAAGCATTATCTATAGTTACCATGTTAGTTTTAGCATGATGGCGATCGTGCAGGAAACGCCAGCAGTGGAAGGGATAGATAAGCGGTAACAGGAAAATATGACCGACAAGATCATTAACCCAGGGTCGATTAGAAAAAGACCGATGACCGCAATCATGGGCGATCACAAAAAATCCCGTTAAAGCTGTACCAGTGAAAATCCAAGCTAAAGGCAGTAAATACCAGGGAGAATAAACTACCATTGCATAACCCGCAATGACCGCCAAAATATTCGCAATCACACCAAACCAAGCTTTAACTGGGTCTTTCTGGAAATATTCTTTGGGAATGGTTTTAATAATATCTTTCAGTTTAAAGTCTGGCTCGATCGAGGTGATCAACTCCCCATGCAATTTATCCGTCGTTGCCGTCATGAAATCTCCAATTACACTTAGGTGAACCCTTGACAAGAAATCAGCTAGGAGGTTTGGCTAAATTATGCTCCTTACCACAAGCCAATTTTTTTGTCAATATATTTTTAACTTTAATTAATAAACTTCCGCGAAGCTTAATAATCCTTTACTTTATATAACATAAGAGGGGATTTTCTGTTTTGGCAAAATTTGCCTTTTGCCTTCAGAAGCTGATAACCGATAATAGGCTTTTTTCAACGATTAGCCGTGTTTTCTAGGGATTTAATCTCCTCTTGTACCTTACGGTGTTCGCGATTTAACTGTTTTTTGACCGATTCGGGGAGTTGTTCCTGTTTTTTCAGGGCATTATTAAAGTAATCCAATGCCAGTTTCAAAGAGCCAGTATTTTTATCCGTATTGCCTTGAATTCTCAGGATTTGACCCTTCAGATACATTAATTCTGGATTATCGGGGGTCGCTTCCAGAGCGTTATCGATAAACCGCAAAGCCTGATCATACTGCTTTAAATCCCGGTAAGCTAGAGCTATACCTCGATCGACCAAGTAATCAGGACTTCCGTAGGTTTCTAGCCTTTCAATTGCCTCTTGGGGACTAGAAAAGGGCAGATTAACCGCTAAAATCAAATCCATATAACCCTTTAACAGGTTCAATTCCGGATCCGTAGGATTAACCTTTTCTGCGGTTTCCAAATACTGAAACACCTGTTGTAATCTGGGGATAGCCGATACTGCTCCTTCGGTTTGAAAAACGTAGGTTCCCTCTAAAAAACTCCCCACCGCTAGATATAAATTTCCCCTTAAAGGGTCGCTGGCCTGCATTTGCTTGGCCGCTGCCTTAGTCTTCTCGGAGTAGGTTTTTAGGGTGTTCCAATCCTGGTCGGTAAAAGCAAGAGAGGCCCGCATAGCATGGGACAAAGGTTCTTGGGGTTCCTTTTCTGTGGCCTCAACAATTAATTTTTTTGCCTCTAGATAGTTACCTTGTTTAAAAATAGCGTTAAAAGCGGCCTCGGTCTTATCACCAATCGGTCGGGGATTGGTTTTGCGGAAAGGATCTCCGGCTAACCCGGGACCAATCCAGTTAACCATTACCATAACAGCCAGGGAAGCACCGATCGCCATTTTTTTCGTTAAACCTAACCTCAGCACCATGGTCAAAAGTCTCCTTGAGCGAATGAAAAAATCTGTCACAATAGAAACGAGTTTCTAGACTTAATTTCCAGTTATTTTCCTGTCAATGCTTTATCTCAAAGATGTGGTTTATCATCCTCCCGCTGCTCTCAATCCCATTTTACAGGGGATTAATCTCGAATTAGCCCCCCAAGAATTAGGTCTGATTGTTGGCCCCAGTGGTTCCGGAAAAACGACTCTTTTGGAAATTCTAGCAGGCTTTGCTGATAAAACAGGAGGGACAATTCACTGGCGCGACCAAGAATTAACGGTGCTGCACCTGCAACAATTAGGAGGAATCGTTTTTCAGTTTCCCGAACGTCATTTTTGCGGTAAAACCATCCTTGAGGAGTTGCGTCTCGGTCATCCAGAAATTAAAAGCGATCGCCTAACGGCGGCCTTAAAGGAGGTAGGATTAGAAAATATTCCTCTGGATACTTCTCCCCACAATCTTAGTGGAGGTCAACAGCGTCGTTTATCTCTCGCTGTCCAGTTAATCCGGCAGCCGAATCTGTTACTTCTCGATGAACCTACGGCCGGTTTAGATTGGTCTATGCGTCGTCAATTGGCCAAACTTCTCGCTAGTCTCAAACAACACTGGACTTTATTAGTAGTTAGTCACGATGCTGGGGAATTACTCCCCATTGCTGACCGTCACTGGAAAATTGAACAAGGACATTTGAGGGAAGTGAAAAATGAAAAAACAGATAGTTGAGGTTTTCGGGTTTTGGGGTTTTTAGTTGAAATTTCCCCACTCCCCTCATACCTGATGACTGATGACTGATAACTGATTACTGATAACTGATAACTGAATTAATGATCCTTCCTGAATTATTTGACCTTTGGCAAGAAACCCTAGAATGGCAACCCGATGGGGTCCAACAAGCGCGATTTCAACAACTTTATGAGTTGATTTTAGAGGGTAATCAACGTTTTAATCTCACCCGAATTACCCAACCAGAGGAGTTTTGGGAAAAACATCTTTGGGATTCTTTATCGGGTTTAGCTTGGTTACAAAAATCCCAGCCAGATCTATTGACAAAATCCCTATCAGTCATTGATTTGGGGACCGGGGCCGGGTTTCCGGGGCTGCCAATTGCGATCGCATATCCCCATTGGTCGGTGACTCTCTTGGATTCCACCCAAAAAAAGATTAATTTTCTTGAAGAAGTTATTGACAAATTAGAGTTAAATAACACGAAAACTCGTTTAGGTCGGGCGGAAATCGTCGGGAAAAACCTTAAACATAACTGTGCTTACGATATCGTCTGTTTGCGAGCGGTTGCTAATGTGGATATCTGTGTTAACTATGCTTTGCCTTTCCTGAAAAAGACTGGAATCGCTATTCTCTATCGTGGTCAGTGGTCGTCGGAGGATAGTTTAAGTTTAGAGGAGAATCTAGGGAAAGCTGGCGGTAAAATCCTCGAAATTGCCAGTTTTACCACTCCCTTAAGCCAAAGCATCCGTCATTGTCTATATATCTCCAAGAAATAACTTTAAGCAGTGAGAGGATGAAAAAAGAAAGCCAAGGCGAGGATAGCATAGGTAGCTAAGAGTAACATTCCCTCTAACCAATTTGATCGCCCATCACTACTAATCGAATTAGCCAACCACACCGCTACAGCCACTGCTACCAACTCAAAGGGATTAAAATTGAGATCCATGGGCTGACCGATAATATAACCCATGATAACCAAAACCGGAGCCACAAACAGGGCGATCTGCATACTGGAACCGACGGCCACAGATACCGATAGATCCATTTTATTCTTAAGGGCGACGGTGACGGCCGTAGCGTGTTCGGCCGCATTACCGATAATAGGCAAAAGAATCACCCCCGTAAACAGTGCCGTTAAACCTAGCTGTTCCGTAGCCTCCTCTAGGGATGCCACCAATAACTCCGATTCTACGGCCACGGCGATGGTAACGATCAATAAAATCAAAGACCAAAACCAGATTTTCGGCCTTGCGGTGCTTTCTCCAGTGCTTTCCTCCTCGATACCGGCAACCCCGACATCGTAGAGATAGGTGTGGGTTTTCATGGAGAATAAGAGACTTAAACCATAGACGAAAATTAACACCGCTGCCACGGCCACGGATAGACGTTGCAGGACTGCTTCCCCGACTCCCGTGGAGGTAAATTCCACGGCAGTGGGTAAAAGAATCGCCACCACCGCTAAATTCATGGCTGAGGCATTTAAACGAGCGGTTATCGGTTGAAATTCCTGTTCTTTGAAGCGTAAACCGCCTAAAAACATCGATAATCCCATAACTAAGAGTAAATTACCGATAATTGAGCCAGTAATCGTCGCTTTTACCACATCGATAAAACCTTCCCGCAAAGCGACATAGGCGAGAATTAATTCTGTGGCATTGCCAAAGGTGGCATTCATCAAACCGCCAATATTTGGCCCAACCACCACCGCAATTGCTTCGGTGGCTTCCCCCATGTAGGCCGCTAGGGGGATAATGGCTAGACAAGCGGTGATAAAAACTACCGTTCCGCCCCAGTGTAACAGGGAACCGGCGATCGATAGCGGCACAAAAATTAATAAGATGGCGAAAATGGTGTTTTTGTTTAACATAAAGTGGGTAATTTTGTCAAGATAATTTTATTTTGATCGGGTTGGGAACTGAGGGGGACTAGAATCGGATTCTAGCCAAAATTCCCCAGTAGAACCGGTTATTATCCATAATATTGCCCTAAAACCGTCTCTGAGGGACTTTTCTAGGGGTTCGGGGGGTGATTGGGAGGGAACAGTCACTGGTTTAATCACGATTCCGCGACTACCAAAAACAATTTCTCCCACTAATTGCGCCCTTCTCATGTGATTATCGGAAGTGACTAGATAGACACTATCAATACCTTCGGCTTTCAGTTGATCGGCTAGGCTAGTAAAGTTAGTGACAGTATCTCGCGCATTGTAATCGAGATGGAGACGTTCTAGAGGAATTCCCGCTTTTTTAAAAATCTTTTTCACATATCGTCGCGGACTACCGGAAGACACCCAAATCGGTAGATCGGGAGATTCCTTAGCCAATTTTGCCGCAAAACGTTCTCGATCGGCATGACCTCCCAAAACAAAAATCGCTTCCGGTTTTAGCCACTGCTGACGCAAATCGTGGTATAACCAGCCTAAACTCGCCAAAATTAGCGGAATAGCCAGCAATTTTAACCTAGATTTGCCTAACTTCCCTTGCGGGGAAACTCGCTTTTTTCTGCGAGAATTAGCCTTGAGAACCATATATCAGTGATCGGTGATCGGTTGTCAGCCTTCAGCTTTGTGGATTAAAGTGATTGAGGGTGAGTCATCGAACTCACATTGACGTAGGAGATAGGGATTTTATTCCCCAACTGACCGATAATTTTTCCGGAACTCAGGTTGATTGATGCGGTTGCTTACATCCCCCACCAACGGGCCACCGCTTCGGGAAGGGGCAGCAAAATACTTAATAACAAAGCCAGGGAAAATAGACCTAATAAATCTCGTTTATTATCCAATTCCGTCACATCATTTAAAGCAGGTTGATCGCTGACTGGCATTAATAAGAGAATAATCGCCCAGAGTAAAAAATCTGGTTGCACTAGGGCTAAAATAAACATGAATAATCGAGTTAATTGACCGATAATTATGGCGGTTTTCTGTCCATACATGGCGTGAACAATATGACCACCATCCAATTGACCCACGGGCATTAAATTTAGGGCTGTAACGATAATTCCCACATAACCGGCCACCGCTAAAGGATGTAAATGGACGGCTTTTCCTGCGATTAAATCACTGCCGAAGGCTAGTTTAGCTACGATAGACAAGAGAAAAGAAAACTGTGGATTTAAGGACTGAAAATTTAATAAACTGCTTTGATTAGTTAGGGGAACTATTTCCGAGAGGGACAACCCCCAAAACAGTAGAGGAATAGCGATAATTATACCCCCCAAAGGACCGGCCACCGCCACATCAAATAAAGCTTTGCGGGTGGGTACAGGCGATCTCATTTGAATAAAAGCCCCGAAGGTGCCTAGGAAGAAAGGAATGGGGATAAAATAGGGCAAAGTAGTTTTGATTTTATATTTAACTGCTGTAAAATAATGACTGAATTCGTGCAGTCCTAAAATAGCAATTAAGCCCAAACTGTAGGGTAAACCTTGCAATAATAAACTAGAATTATTTTCTAATTGTTGGGTGGTAATGCCACTTAATCCCGCACCGATGACCGTGGTAGTTAAGAGAGTTAATAACAATAAACCCAGGGCAAGAAAGGGGCGAGTAACTTTTTCAGTTTCTATAGTTTCTGTTTTTTGCTGCCAGGGATTAGCCACAAGAGCGAAAAAAGGTTGTCCCTGAAAACTTTCTTGGAAAAGCAATAAAAAGCGATCTCCAAAAACCTTTTCCACATTGTTTTTAATCACTTGATAAGCTTCTTCGGGAACTGCTCGCAATTTGCCCCGACAGAGAATTGCTTGGGGACGATAATCGATATTTTGCAGATAATAAATACCCCAAGGAAAACAATCTCGTAGGGATTTTTCCTCTTCGGCAGTGATCGGTTTTAAATCATTTTTAGGTGCATGATTATCAATATTTTCTAGGACTAAATTCGCTTGTTTCGGTGATGATGGGGGGCTTTCTTGGGGAGTAACTCGACCCTTCTGTACTAGCCACCAATACAAAAAAGGGCAGATCACAAAAGGACCGATGAGCAAAAATGCCGGCATGGGGGTATCCTGTCCATAGATTAACGTCCAGCCGGTCCAAATAAGAGCCGGAGTCATCAGGACTAACCAAATTAACCATATTGGTGTCGTCGTGATTTTGGCCACGCTACGCTTGACGATAAAATAAGTGAAACCACCAAGAATCCCTAATAACAACCACATTTCCATATCGGCTCTTTTCTCTTGAATAAAAAGCGGCTAATTTCAGCCGGCCCGGTCATCGATCGTGCTAAATTGTAAACCGCATTGATTGTGATTTGGATAGGCAAACCATGCGATCGGAAACCGAATCGTCTCCTTTAGAGGTTAGCAAAACCACAAAACCCCCTCGATTAATTCTAGAAGGTTTATACGCTTTCTCCCCTAATCGGGAAACCCTAGGGGGAACCTCTTATCTTATTGTAGAAAATACCGGCAATATTCTGGTGGATTGTCCTAGCTGTGAGGAGAGCGAGCGGGATTTTCTGCGAGAAAAAGGGGTCCGTTACTTATTTTTTACCCATCGCGGGGGTCAGGGTAAACAGAGCGATTCTCTGCAAAGTTGGCTTGATTGTGAGATTATTCTACAGGAACAGGAAGCTTATCTGCTTCCTCACCGTCAAATTACCGTTTTTCAGCAGCAAATCCAGTTATCTCCCACTTGTAGCGGTTTTTGGACTCCTGGCCATTCTCCCGGCTCCTGCTGTCTCTACTGGCACCATCACGGGGGGGTTTTATTTACCGGTCGTCATCTTCTCCCCGACACTAAGGGTCAACCGCAACCCCTACAGACCGCGAAAACTTTCCACTGGCCGCGGCAATTGCGATCGCAAAAGGACATTTTAGACCGTTTTAGTCCGGAAACCCTCTCTTATCTTTGTCCGGGAGCTAATACCGGCTTTTTGCGCGGTCGGGGAATTATCGATAGTGCCTACGAAAAAATCAGCGCCAATCCTCTTAACTAAAGACTTTTTAGAAGCTGTATCGTTCAATTCCCAGAAATTATGAATTTAACCGTTAAAGACTTGGGTGAACAGGGATTGCTACCGATTCTGCAAAAATATTGTCCTGCGGAGATTATCGGTGATGATGGGGCGATTTTATCCCTCAAGGATGGTTACTCTCTCGTCGTCACCACTGATGTTTTAGTTAATAACGTCCACTTTAGCGATCTTACTACCTCTCCGGAAGATGTGGGCTGGCGAGCGGCGGCGGCTAATTTATCCGATTTAGCGGCTATGGGGGCAGAACCCCTGGGAATTACGGTAGGATTGGCTTTAACTCCCGATCTAGCCATCGATTGGCTAGAAGGACTCTATCGGGGTCTTAGCTCTTGTCTGCAAGTATATCAGACGGCGATCGTCGGTGGCGATGTCTGTCGGGCCAGGGAGATTAACATCAGTATCACTGCCCTGGGACAAGTGGCAAAAAATGAAGAAATTAGACGTTTTAACGCAAAAGTTGGCGATAGTATCGTTATTACTGGTTATCACGGTTTATCGCGGGCCGGATTAGAGTTACTCTTTCACCCTGAAACCGGCAGGAATTTAAATTCCGCCCAAAAAAAGCGATTAATCCAAGCTCATCAACGGCCGCGACCGAGACTTGATTGCATACCACATTTACAAAAAATTGTCAAGCAATTTCCCATCGCCGGCATGGATAGCAGTGACGGGTTAGCAGATGCTATCATCCAAATTTGTCGCTGTAGTGGGGTTGGTGCTGAAATCGAGAGGATTCCCCTGCATCCAACCCTGAAAGAATATGTAGGAGCCGAAAAAGCTCTAGAATGGGCTTTATACGGCGGTGAAGATTTTGAGTTAGTTTTGTGTTTGCCCCCGGACAGTGCCAGAGAATTGCTGGAGAAAGTGGGGGAAGAGGGGGCGATAATCGGTCAAATTGTCCCGGGGAGAGAGATAAAATTAGCCGACGGTAGAAACCTAAGTTTAAGCTGTGGATTTCAACATTTTTAGCCTCTATAAATCGCCAAAACCTTTCTTTTTCTTGATTTTCTTCGGTTTTTTCGGGCTGCCACCCTGACCGCGGAACCCCGGTTGATTGCCACCCCCAAACATTCCGCCACCCATCCCAGGCATCCCAGGCATAGCGGGCATTTGTCCCTGTCCCATCTGTTGCATCATCGATCGCATTCTGGTGAAATTAGTAATTAGTTTGTTAACTTCTGTTTCCGGATGTCCCGAACCTTTGGCAATGCGACGACGACGATTAGGAGACTTAGCCAATAAATCGGGGTTAGCGCGTTCCTCCGTGGTCATGGAATTAATCATCGCTTCCGTGCGTTTTAACTCTTTTTCGCCCTTTTCGATGTCTGTCCCGCTCAGTTTGCCCAGACCGGGGATTAACTTCAAGACTCCCCCCAGGGAACCCATATTTTTTAACAGCCGCATCTGTTTGAGGAAGTCATTAAAATCAAACTTAGCCTCTAAAATCTTGGCCTGCATTTTGGCCGCGTCTTCTAGGTCTAACTGTTCCTGAGCTTTTTCCACTAGGGTCAGGACATCACCCATATTGAGGATGCGACTGGCAAGGCGATCGGGATAAAATGGCTCTAAAGCTTCTACTTTTTCCCCAACCCCAACAAATTTAATCGGTTGTCCCGATATTTGCCGCACTGATAGGGCCGCCCCACCGCGAGTATCGCCATCAAGTTTAGTAAGAATTGCCCCCGTGATGCCAATTTGTTGGTGAAAAGTGTGGGTAAGACTGGCCGCTTCCTGACCGGTCATGGCATCCACCACTAATAAAGTGTCGTCGGGCTTGACAATTTTCTTGATTTGTGCTAGTTCGCCCATCATCTGGGTGTCTATCTGCAAACGACCGGCGGTGTCGATGATAACGGTATCTACGCCCAATTCTTTGGCTTTTTCCACACCTTGACGGGCGATATCGACAGGATTAGCCTGAGAACCCATCTCGAAGACGGGAACATTTATCTGTTTACCGAGGGTGATTAATTGGTCAATGGCCGCCGGACGGTAAACATCGGTGGCCACCATCAGGCAGCTTTTGGACTGTTTGCGGAGATATAGGGCTAATTTGGCGGTGGCGGTGGTTTTTCCTGTCCCTTGCAACCCGGCCATTAAAATTACGGTGGGGGGTTTATCGGCCTGAGCTAGGGGAACGTTGCTTTCCCCCATAATTTTGACTAATTCATCATAGACAATTTTGATAAATTGCTGACCGGGATTGACTCCGGAAATCACTTCAGCGCCGAGGGCTTGTTTCTCGACCTCAGCAATAAATCCCTTGACTACCTGTAGGTTAACATCTGCTTCTAATAAAGCCCGCCGGACTTCTTTGAGGGTTTCTTGTATATTGGCCGAGGAGATTTTATCTTGACCTCGTAATTTTTTCCATGCGTCTTCTAAGCGGTCGGCCAGTGCGTCGAACATAGTTTCGGAATTAAATTTTTAACTAGATCGATTTTATCTCAAATGTCAGGGGAAGACCCCCCTTACCCTGTCATTGGTCTCGGACTGGCATAGGGTGGGAAAGTTCGATCGAATGTTAAACTGAGTCTGTCTTAGCTTCGGAAGTATTCGATCGCTGCAGGAATCGATTAAAGAGAAAACCGAGGAGCAGGGCCTTAAATTCAAGGTCGTCAGTGAACTTTTTATAAAAGCTGAAGTTGATTTCCACCATGTCCTGCATGATGTCGGATGCCAGGATATCAAAGGCTAGTTTAACATTTTCGGGAGTATTGATCTTAAGGCTCGCTTTCAGGGGTGCGCTGTCATCCAGTTTAGTTTCAAGGTGTTCGATAAAAACTCGCTCATCCTCACTGAAATCAGTACCAAATCGTCGATTAATTTCTTCAATGATTTTCGAGAGGGGTTCTATCTTTTTGGTGGGGGGTTGGCCCGTGCCGGGAGAATAAACCCTAGTACTTTCCGGGACACTCCGTTTTAGTTCAATTTTGCCCCTGTGGGTCTCTTGGATGCGGTAGGAGTTTAGTTCGATACTTTGTTGAATAGGCAAAGGAAGGGCCTCTGGGGAGGTGGGAAGTTTGCAGATTAAGTGGCGGGAAAATTCATAGAACTTCTCTAAGTCTGCAGCAGGTATGGAGAGTAATTGAGAGACAAAGCCATAAAGTCGGATAAATTCTTGTAGTTTACCGCGAAAACCGACTTTTTCCTCCTCAGAAGCTTCTAGGTAACGGTCGAGGACGGGGTCGAGGCTGCCATGAAGCTTGGCCTGGGTTCCTTGGGGGTGAAAGAATATCTGCGCGAAGCTATCGATGTCCGAGTCTTGGTAAAAGTGATAGTCGTCAAGCTGTGCTTGGATTTTATAGAGCCGGTTGGGGTCGGTGGCTTCCGTCAAGATGGTGCAGTCGTAGTAATCTTTAAAGGCTGCTTCGATCTCATCGGCCTCGTTGGCGAAGTCCAGCACCAGAGTCCCGGTTTTGTGGGAGTGGATGCGGTTGAGACGGGAGAGGGTCTGGACAGCGTTAACCCCGGCTAATTTCTTATCGATGTACATCGCGCCTAGGAGGGGTTGGTCAAAACCGGTCTGGAATTTGTTGGCAACGACGAGAAAGCGGTAGGGAGCTTGTTGAAAGGTGTCTGCGGTGGCTTTGTCAGGGATATGACTACCTGAGGAGGCGCTATTCATGTTGGTTTCGGTGAAGTCTTCTCCGTCTCTAACTGTCCCAGTAAAGGCGACTAGGGACTGATAGGGATAGTCTTTTTCCTTGAGATAGCGGTCTAGGGCCAACTTGTACCGCACGGCATGGAGACGCGATCGCGTGATAATCATGGCCTTGGCCTTGCCTTGTACCTGATGGGCCACCTGCTCATGGAAGTGTTCGACAATGATGGCCACTTTCTGCTTAATGGTGTGTTCGTGTAAATCGACGAAGTGGCGCAGCAGCGAGGCGGTCCTGGCGCGATCATAGTGGGGGTCATCTTCGATGGTTTTGAGCAGATTAAAATAGGTCTTGTAGGTGGTATAGTTCTCCAGCACGTCGAGAATAAAGCCTTCCTCAATCGCCTGAGCCATGGAATAGAGGCTAAAGGGAGCAAAGCTGCCGTCCGGTTGTCTGGTGCCGAATACTTCTAGGGTTTTGGGTTTCGGCGTGGCGGTAAAAGCAAAATAACTCAAATTAGCAATTTTTCCCCGTTTTTTTGTATCAGAGACGATCCCATCTTCTAAATCCTCCTCTTCTCCCCCTTCCTCGGCGGCGGCCGCTTCTAGGCTGGTGGCGGTGAGGACGCTTTTGAGTTTTTTGGTACTTTCTCCGGTCTGGGAGGAATGGGCCTCATCGATGATTACTGCGAAGCGCTGCCCAGAAAGGGACTGGATTTGATCGACGATGACGGAGAATTTTTGCAGGGTGGTGACGATGATATTTTTCCCGGACTCTAGGGCCTCTTTGAGTTGCCGCGAGGTTTTGTCGATGTTTTCCACCACCCCAGAGGTCTTTTCAAACTGGCGAATAGTGGCCTGTAGTTGCTGATCCAATATACGGCGGTCGGTGATGACGATGATAGAGTCAAAAACGCGGGTATTATGATCATCGTGCAAGCTGACAAGTCCGTGGGCCAGCCATGCTATTGAATTACTCTTGCCACTGCCGGCACTGTGTTGGATAAGGTAGGATTTTCCTGTCCCTTCGGCCTTGGCATCGGCCAGCAAACGGCGCACGGCATCTAATTGATGGTAGCGGGGAAAGATGAGGCTCTTTACTCCTGTTTTTCTGTCCTTGTCGTCTTTTTCTTCCTCGAGGGTGATAAAGTTCTGGATTAGGTCAAGGAAGCTATCCTGCCGCCAGATTTGCTCCCACAGGTAGGCGCTGCGGAATTTGGTAGGGTCTGGGTTTGCCGCTACGCCAGTCTTTCCGGGGTTGAAGGGTAGGAAGCGGGTTTCATGGCCCTGGAGGTGAGTGGTGACATAGACCAGATCCGAGTCAACGGCAAAGTGGGAGAGACATAGGCCAAACTTGAGGAGTGGCTCTCTCGGATCTCGATCTTCTTGATATTGTTTAATCGCTTGTTGGACGTTTTGCCCTGTAAAAGGGTTTTTTAGTTCGGCGGTGAAGATGGGTAAACCGTTAAGAAAGAGGACAATATCGATGCTGTTGAGGGGATTTTTCTGGCTGTAGTACAGTTGTCTAAGGACACTAAAGCAGTTGGTCTGGTAGAGTTTTTGGGTTTCCGGATTGAGACTGCTGGGGGGTTGGAAGTAGGCGAGTTGGAAGCGGCAGCTGTTGGCTTTGATGCCTTTTCTGAGGACTTCTAAGGTTCCCCGATTCTTGATGACTTCGGCAAGCTGTTTGAGGAGTTGGGTGTTTGCGTCGTCACCGTACTGGGTTTGGAATTTCTGCCACTCTTGAGGTTGGCTGGTTTGGATGAAGTTAAGGACATCTTCGGGTATGAGGCAAAGTGAGCGCTCATAATCTTTGGAGCTGCGGCGCTGGTAGCCGCTGTTGAGGAGGCTTGCTTCGATGGTGGCTTCAAAGTTTTTCTCGGAGGTGTCTATCATGTCTTTAGACTGCTGATTGTCAATATTATGCCCTACTTAGATGTTAAGCTGTTCGTGATTTAAGTTGCTTGTTGAGACGAGGCAAGAGTGGAAAGAACCACAGAGACACAGAGGACACAAAGATCGATCGCTATTATCAATAGGAGAGCCAGCAACCGTGAGTGGAAAGAACCACAGAGACACAGAGGACACAAAGATCGATATTTATGGTTATCTCTCCGCAAATTCGTTTAAAGGCTTGCGAGTTATAATGTGCATGGCTTTAATGTTCCCTCACGTCTATTTTACCAGTAACGGCGGCTGAAATTAACGCGGTGCGATATTCTTTGAGATGGTCAATACTGGTGCGGGTTTTGGTGATTAGGTTGTCAATTTTGCTGGTTTCTCGGTCTAGGAATTGGGCGATTTTTTGTTGTTCGGGAAGGGGGGGAAAGGTAAAGATAAACTCCCTAATTTTATCCAAATGTAGATTCATTACTGTATTTGTCTTAGTACCATAACTCATCTGACTTTTAATTTCATGACTCAAGAAAAAGTAATAAGAGTAATGAACTGACAATAATTTTCTAACTTTAATAAGACATAAACTGACAAAAATGCTAAATTTATGATTCCAATCAACTATTCTAGGAACACCAATTGTTCCATTTTTTGAAAGTAATAGATCACCTTTTTCGGGATTACATCTCTTAATAAGTTCTTTATGCTCACTTTCAGGAATAAGTTTGACTTGTTCAAAATTAATAACAGATTCTTGAATATCTGTTACCCTTAAAAAAGGAACTCCTTCAACAGCATAAGTAGGTGTAAAGTGAGTACCATCAATTATTTGACGAGTTAAGAATTTAAGCCGCTTCACCTCCCAATGTTCTGGAATTTCACCCAACCATTCAACCCCAGAATCCTTCATCGGAACATCTGGGTTAAGTCCTTTGGTGACTGCATGGCTAATCAGTGCGGTGCGCTTCTCTTTAAGGAGTTCGATTAAGCGCTCTTTCTTGGTGATTAGTTTATCAATTTTGCTGGTTTCTTGGTCGAGAAATTCGGCGATTTTTTGTTGTTCCGGAAGGGGGGGAGCAGGAATTTTAATAGAACGAATCTTTTCTTGATTTATGTTAGGCTGTCCTCCTCCAGAGGATAAGATTATCAACTCATTTCTCCTCATCCAGAGCCAATAAAACACAAACTTTGTATCCAATAATATTGGATTTGCTAAAGCACAACAAGCTTGATTAGTACAAGCGGTTATTCCAAGAATACCTAATCTCCCGATTGTTGCTCCATACATAGCTATCAGCAACGTACCCGGAGAGTATAGATTTAAAACAGAATTATCTAGTAATGCTTTGTTAGTTATTTTTACACTGGTATCAGTAATTATATTTTCTCTTAACTCTGATGTATTAATCCAAGGAACATCACCATCGTAATAATCATATCTATTAGTAGAAGGGGTTGTGCCACTTCCTATTTTTTGAAACGCATGACTAATTTTCCAATTTTCCCAATGTTCTGGAATTGCACCCAACCATTCAACTCCAGAATCCTTATAAGTAGGATAAGGCTGCCATTTTTTTGTCATCATATTACTCTAGCTCTTAGGTTACTATTTTATTTGATATTTTGTCTGAAAAAGAGAAACTGAAATAATCTTGGTATGGCCTAGATTTTTAACTTCATCAAAGTCCTTGTCTCCTGTAATAAAGTAATCAGCATTATTAATAATTCCACAGGCTAAAAACTTAGCATCTTTTCTATCTCTGGGGAAATCAATTTCTAAATTAATATCGACGACAAAAGTAACGGCACTTGTAAGAGTCAACCAGTATTGTTTCTGCTCATTAGTTAGCTTTAACCGTTTTCGGGATAAAACCTCTCTATATTCTGCTAAAATATCCGGTGATACTATCCAGTAAAAATCTGGGTTAGATACTATAAAGAGAATTATTTTTTCCGGGTTTCTGTCAGCTATTGCGGCGAAAATAAGAACATTAGTATCGATTACAACCTTCATTTTCCTCTTCTATAATCCTCAATTTCAGCTTCAATTTCCTCTTCAGTCAAAGGATTGTCAGCGTGTAAAGCTTGGACTTCTTTAAAGAAATCTCGTAACTTATTAGCTAGAGCTTCCCTGTCATAATTTTTGGCAATAATCATTACTTCCACTTGCTGACCTTTTTGAAAAGGTAAATCAGACAAAACAAGCTGATTAGGATCTTGAATGACCAAGGTTTTCTGATAGATATTCATCACTGGGGACTTAATAAGCGAGAACCGTTATCTGTATAAATTTCTGTTAACACCCATTTGATAGCTACATTAGCATCAACAACAAAACTCGTCACCTTTGTCTATCCTCTCTTAATAATTCTGTGCTATCCAAAAAATTTCTTCCTTGAAAATGTTCTCGCACTTTAGCAAATCTTTCCCTTGCTTGAGATAAGGTTTCCTTTGTTTTGGTTTTCTCCTCTGTAATAGGTTCAACAGTTACCGTTACATCCACTTCCTGACCTTTAAACTCAGGGGGAATATCTAAATGTAACATCCCATCTTCGCCGATATGAGAGCGTAATTTAATTACTGGCATTTTGACACCTCTTTTTTATTTTATTTGCTTCTCCCCCCTTTTGAAGGGGGGTGGGGGGGATCGTCCAAATCTAAAACAAAATCAGTTAGAATATTCTCACCTGATAAATGGGTAGGATTGTGCAGAACTTCCACCTCTTGATTAGCTCGATAAATCTCAACGGTTTTACTTTTCGGATCGATTAACCATCCTAATTGTAAGCCATTTTCTAAATACTACCGCATCTTCTCTCGTAGGGTCATCCTCAAATTCTCTCCTCTAGACTTGTTAACATGGCTAAAATCTCCCCTTCCACTTCCTTAATATCAGCTTCAATTGCCTCTAAAGTTCGCGGTGGCTGATACTTATAAAAATAGCGATTAAAATTAATCTCATACCCCACCTTTCCGAGCGCACCGTCCCTAATATCGCGCACCGTGTCACTAATCCAAGCATCGGTTACATGGGGGAGAACTTCTCGATCGAAATAGTCATTAATATCCTGTTTAAGTGGTACATTTTCCGTATCTCTTAAATCTGTATCCGGTTCGGGATTACCCTGTTTATCCAGACAAATATTAGCCGATTCGTCCCGCTCAGAAAGAGCCGAAAGAATCGCCTTATAAACTGCTGGTGCGACCGTTATTCCCTTGGTTTTCATCGCTTTCTTTAGCACCTTCTCAAATTCCCCTCGATCCTGATATAAAGTATCGGGAAAACTATTAAGAATGTCTAAAATCAGCCTTTGTTGTTCCTTGCCGGCCTGTTCCTCGATCCCCTTCATTTCATCACTTTTCTTCTTGCTTACTGCCAGACTAGCAAACGCGCTCTGCTCTTTCAATCGCTCAATCCGCTCCGGTGATGCCTGAAAATTGAGCCTCAAGGGACGCTCTACGGTAATCTTGCGGTAGCCGAAATCTTCCCTATCAAAAATCTTACTCACTTCCGAGGGTTGAAAACTCTGGAAAATTTCAGTTATCTCCCGAATATGCTGGGAACTAATCTCCCGGCGCTTGCTGCCAAGACTCTTCCGCATCGGCAGCCAAAACTCGGAGGCATTAATCAGCTGCACCTTACCTCTTCTCTCAGCAGCCTTGTGGTTGGTCAATACCCAGATATATGTGGCAATGCCGGTGTTATAAAATAGGTCATTCGGCAGAGCGATGATTGCTTCGAGCCAGTCATTTTCCAAAATCCAGCGCCGGATCTCGCTCTCCCCACTTCCTGCATCCCCGGTAAACAATGGCGAACCGTTCATAACAATCGCCACGCGGCTGCCTCCTTGGGTCTCCGGCTTCATGCGTGCAATCATGTGCTGTAGAAAAAGAAGTTGTCCGTCACTGATGCGGGGTGTTCCTGCTGAAAATCGGCTGCCCGCTTTTTGTGCCTCTGTCTCCACTGCCTCCTTATCTCGCTTCCAGTCCTTGCCGTAGGGTGGATTGGCCAGGAGATAGTCAAAGGTTTTGTCACTGTGCTGGTCCTGGGAAAGGGTGCTGCCAAACTTGATATTTTCAGCGTCCTTACCGTCCACACTTTTCATGTAGAGGTCGGATTTACACATAGCAAAGGTCTCCGGGTTGACTTCCTGGCCAAAGAGAAACACCTGGGCCTTGGGGTTGAGTTCCAAAATCCGATCCTTGGCAATGGTCAACATTCCCCCGGAACCGCAGCAGGGATCGTAAACGCTGCGGGTGATATACTCTTGGCTTAACTGTGTTTTGTCCGGGGAGAAGATGAGGTTAACCATTAACTGAATCACTTCCCGGGGTGTGAAGTGTTCCCCCGGATTTTCATCGAGAGCTTCGTTAAACTTGCGGATGAGTTCCTCAAAGATGTATCCCATCTCTAGGTTAGAAACCTTATCGGGGTGTAAATCGATGTTCTGAAACCGCTCGGTGACGAGAAAGAGCAGGTCTGATTGTTCCAGCTTGTCGATGGTGTTGGCAAAGTCGAACTTCTCTAACACCTCGCGCATATTGCCGCTAAAACTGTTGATGTAGAGCTTGAGGTTAGCGGCCAACTGTTTGGGATCATCGAGGAGTTTCTCGAAGTCGTAGGGACAACTGTTATAGAAGGCAAATCCTGATTTTTTGCAGAGGAGGGGGTCGAGATTGTCGAGCTTGTCTTTGTACTGGTGGTAGGCTGCTAAGACCTCCTCTTTGGTCGGCTCTAACACACAGTCGAGGCGACGCAGCACGGTGAAAGGCAAGATGACATCTTGATATTTGCCGCGCTTAAAGGTGTCGCGGATTAAATCCGCGATACTCCAAATAAAACTTACCTTGTCACCGAAGTTGTTCATCTGTTAAGACCGCAGTTTCCCCGCGACCAACCCCATTCTTCCACTCCCACGGAAATTTGCGAACCGGGACGGACATCTCCTTTGGATAAGTCTATCAGAGTGACACTGACTGCGGCGAATAAACTGCCGCGATAAATCGGCTGTCCTTTGTTGTTGGTATTTTTAAAACTAAGGCTAGAAACTTGGGGAGGTTGACCGGAGCGCGTCCAGCGAATGCGCTCAAAACGTCCATTGATAAATTCTGCTGAATAGGACCAACCGTTATTCATGCGGCCTCGACAAAAAAGCTGTTGTGTGGCTACGGTAGGGGGAATATTGACAGATAAACTCAGAAGGCTGAATGTAGCGAGAGCGATCGGCAAAAATTTCATAAAAGTTGGCACTATAGGGTCAAATAATCCTATTATAAGTTTTTAGTTCGCAAATTTAACTATCGCGGCCGCGGTAAGTTCCGGTTTTTCGAGATGGGGAACATGACCACAGCGAGGAATCCAGACCAGTTGATTATTGGGTAAGGCCTGCTGAAATATCTTCGCGTCTTTTGTGCCTAAAATTTGATCGTTTTCTCCCCAAATAATCAGAGTTTCTCGGTTTATTTGGCTTAATTTCGGTAAAAATGCCCCATAACCGCCACTTTTGGTAAAGGAGATTAAAGCCTCACTCCAGTGGGGACAATTCAGGTGCAGATTGGCACAGGTGCAAGCATCAACAGTGGCTAAAGTTGCATCGAAATAGGCAGTACGACTGATATTTTGACGCACGCGGGGATTGGCTAAAAAATTAGTTGCCCACTTATCGAGGGGAGAAAACATCAATTTACCCAAAACTGGGGGGTTAGCTAGTCCTGCGCTGTCAATCAGGACTAATTTTGCCACTATTTCCGGGTAGGAGAGGGCAAAATCTAGGGCCACTGCACCCCCCATGGAAGCACCGACTAAAATTATCGGTTCTGCGATCGCAGTTTGCCAGAAATGGTAAAGATGGCTTTTAATAGTTTTCGGAGATACTTGTAAATCTGGGTATCGCTCAGTAAAACCGAAGCCGAGCAGATCTATCGCCCAAGTTTCCCTATTTTGAGCGAGTAAGGGTAGTAAACGCCGAAATTCCAGCAGGGAACTATCAAAACCGTGCAGGAGAACAAAGGGCGGTTGACCTTGCCCTTGTTGACTATAGGTAGTTAGAATCGATCGAGGATAGATGGGGCTATCGATGGCAATTTGTTGGATATTTTCGAGGAGAGCAAGGGAGGTATCTTCACTCAATCCCTCGCTAACACTGGGTAAAAAGTTGGGATAATTCACGGATGAGGGCGAAAGTTTGATGAGGCAACAGGCAAGAGGTGGTTAGATATGTGTAGTTAGTTGTCTCTAGCTACAGATGTTAATAGCTAATTTCGAGGGTGACAGCAGCGCGCAGGGTTTGTTCCCCTCCGATAACCGGGCTACTGGCAGCATCGGCACTCCGAAAAACCGCTTCTGAGCGGGCTATTGGCACGGGATTACTGGTATTACCCACTTGGATAGAAACCGTTTCTTTCGGCACTAAACCGAGGGCTTGTAACACGATTGTAGCCTGTTCTCTAGCTTGTTCCGTGGCTTTGATGAGAGCGGTTCTTTGGGCAGCTGCGATCGCTGATTCTCCAGCAGTAAAACTGACCCCATCGATGCGTGTCGCCCCGACTTTCACCGCTTCATCGATTAAAATCCCCGCTTGGGCTATATCAACCTGAAAACTAATCAAATTAGCCCCGATATAACCGATTAAACGTCTTTGATTGTTGCTGAAGTCGTAATTGGGCTGTAAACTAATGCCGGTGGTTTCCAATTTTTCCACTTGACGGGAACGGAGAAATTTAACCACCGCATCGCTACGATTGGCGGTTTCCCGCTGCACCTTACCCGCTTCTTTGCCTTGAATTTCTACCCCTAAGCGCACTATTGCTTGAGAAGTGGCGATATTTTCTATCCCTTCTCCCGTTACGGTAATTGTCCTCAATTCTCTTTCGTTTGCGTAACTAGGCATAACTAATCCGGTGTTGATGAGGATAAGGGACAGCAAAAAAGCCAAGCAAAATTTTCTGTAATTCATGAAAAATCCGTAGCGATCGATACTATATTTCGATTCTAGCCTTTATTTTGGGCAATTGAGTGGAAGATTATCCCTTTTCTGTCACTTTCGCAATATTGGTGACTAAGCTCTGGGAACTTGAGAAGGGGCATTTAAGCAATGAGTGTGAAGAACCACAGAGACACAAAGAACACAAAGACCGATCGCTATTATATAAGTTAAACTTGTCACACAAAGAATAAGAGAGCCGATTGGTTCGCACACTGGTGCTGTTGATTAAAAAGATAAATTCTCAAAACTTGCTATGATCTAACAAGATTGTTAATGCACTTTCTCGGATTAATTATCCCCTGCAATGACGCGCCAAATTCACGACCAATTTGCCAAGGAATATTTAGAAGAACTCTTAGCGTCTCTAGGGACGATTAAAAAGAGCAAGAAAGTCAAGAGTGAAGTTCAAGAAATCGATGTCTGGTTTGAACCAGCCAGTTCAGCATCAAGGACTGACTTACCCTTGGGCTTACTCGCTAAAATGGCGGCGACTTGCTGCTTATTTGAACCTTTCCGTAACCCACCCTCCGAGGTAGAGATTCGCAGTTGCATCTCAAAGTTATATGCGGTTCATGGCGAGGTCTTGAGGAAGGCGAAACGGACAAACAAAACTCTAACAGAAGCTGAACTACCAGTTCTCTGGATTTTAACGCCTACTTTTTCAGCGAGAATGATTGAAGAAGTCGTGGGAATCCCCCCTTCATTCCTACCAGAAGAGGGGATGAAAGAGGAGTGGGGAAAAGGAGTTTATTTTTCCCCTAGCCTGTTCAAAACAGGAATTGTCGCCATCCATCAATTACCAGTCAATGAGGAGACTTTATGGTTGAGGGTGCTAGGAAAAGGAGGGACACAGAAACGAGCAGTAGAAGAATTAGTGCAATTGCCTGAAGGTAATCCTTTCCAAGAGAATTTACTGGAAATTCTGGCCAACTGGCGCAAGAGTTTGGAATTAAGAGATAATTTAAGTACCGAAGAACAGGAGGAGATTATGAACCTATCACCAGCTTATTTACAACAACGAGAAGAGTGGAAACAAGAAGGGATACAAGAAGGGATACAACGAGGCAGTTTAGAAGGACAACTATCGCTGATAACCAGTCTTCTGGAAGGACGGTTTGGCCCCCTAGATGCAGAATTATCTGGTCTGGTGGAACAGATTGCCCAACTTCCTATCTCGGAACGCACCGGGTTACTTCTTTCTCTGGCTAATTTATCTCGCTCAGAACTGTTAGAAAGATTCAGGGAAAATTAAACTTTCAATCCCAATCTCAAAAACAGACAATTAAAATT
Organism: Microcystis sp. M061S2; assembly: GCF_020245605.1. Classification (NCBI taxonomy): domain Bacteria; kingdom Bacillati; phylum Cyanobacteriota; class Cyanophyceae; order Chroococcales; family Microcystaceae; genus Microcystis; species Microcystis sp. M061S2. The sequence goes on from NZ_JADBUP010000016.1 coordinate 46,178, forward strand.
CCCGATGAACAATCATTTCCAAATCCTGAAGAACCTTAAATGTCCTGCTTATTTTGCTAGACTAAAGAAGTCCCAATTCTTGATTAGCCTGAGATAGGAAGGATTATGGTCAATCAAATCAGCATTGTCATCTCCAAGAATCCCGACGGATATTCACTCAAATCTCCTGAATTAGCAGCAATTGATTACCAGGATAGCTCTCTAGAAGGCGTTTTAAATCGACTGAAAGATGCCCTGGAAACTCATCTGATGGCTTCTGATATATCTCAAGAGGAGACTGGAGAATCAATTTTAAAGATAGTTGATAGGTTGAATCTGAACTTCCCTGAAGAAGAACTTGATCCGCTTCCATCTGACGGTGCAGAAGAGCATGACCATTATCTTTATGGGAGTCCCAAGAAAAGGCAATGAAACAAATTTTTGCCGACACTTTCTACTGGGTTGCTTTAATCAATCCCCAAGATAATTGGCATCAACGAGCCAGAGAAGTTACGTCCAGTCTCAAAAACGTTAAACTTGTGACGACGGATGAAGTTTTGGTAGAGCTACTGAATTTTATGTCAGTCCGGGGAGCAAATCGGAAGCGGCGTACTGTCGAATTTATCGATGATCTGCTCCAGAATCCCCGCCTTCAAGTCATTCCGCAAAACCGAGAATCATTCCTGCAAGGCTTCGAGTTATACCGCCGCCGTCCAGACAAAGAATATAGCCTGACAGATTGTATTTCAATGACGGTCATGCAGCGCTTAAAAATCAGTCAAGTGTTAACTCACGACAATCATTTTCAGCAAGAGGGTTTCATAATTCTATTTGAATAACAGAGGGAAAATTAAACTTTCAATCCCCCTAAGCTAGGAAAAAATATTCCCAAGCATTAATAGAAAACGGGTTTCTCGGAGAAACCCGTTTTCTGTGCGTTACTCAACGGATTTAGTATGACAACTGATAAAAACCCCTCCAATTAATGAAGGGGAATTATCGGATTTTATTGATGGTATTAGGAGACTTTTGTGGTTTCTTTTTCTGAGGATTTGGAGGATTTCAATTTGCGCTTGAGGGTTGAGGCTGCGCCGAGTGTGCCGAGCGCGAGGAGGCTTAGAATTGAGGTGGGTTCGGGGATTATTTTCTGGGCATCAACCCCCAATGATACTGACTCCCATGTAAAAGTAGCGGGTTGGATTGAAGTAATCATTACCTTGAAATGAAGATCGTTAAAAATTATACTGCTTCCTGGATCAACTAAATTGCCAAACCAAGGATAATCTATTGTCGTCGCCCCTCCTGGAAGACTACCGATCAATCCTGAAGACCAGTCTCGACTAGTATTAGGAATTTCTGTACCATTATTAGTTAAATAAGCCAAGAAATGCAGTCGAAATGCTCCTGTTCCAGAAACACCTTTGAATTTAATATGATAGGATTCTTTAGATTGAAAAAAACCTGTATCACTGAGAGTTACTTTGCCTGGACTATTACAAGTAACATCAAAAGTAAATTTGTTATCATCACTCACGTCTATCGTTCCGCCGCTTCCAGATAAAAATCCAGTCAGCCATTCATCCGTGAATACACCTACATTTGGATTAGGACAATCTATAGATGTCGAAAATGAACCTGCTTCTGCCTTACTGGTAAAAACAACACAATGACCTATAGTTACTACAGCAGTCCCAAGGACCAAAGCTAAATTCCAGTTTTTCATTTACCTACTCCTGAATAGTGTTTTTGAGTGATCGCGATCGCCCCTCTCGCAGCCAGGTCAAGCAACAACCCAACCCAACCCCAAAAGGAGATAGCAAAACAATACACATTACCCCCCCCACAAATGTATTCTAAGCTACATTTTTATAAATATTTTACATTCCTCTCCGTCAGGCTTCTTTGGCAAGGTTAAGAGCGATCGCATTCTATCTCTAGTAGTCATTAATGCCGTTGACTAGAGCTAAGTTAAGATTGAAGGGCATTCAGTTGTTAACTCATGTAATTCTTGAGTAGGGCGAAAATATGACGACACTACTTGTGCAAGCGACCTCGGCTCCTTTGATGATTGATCTTCCTTGGATTATGCCGATGACGGAGGAGCAATTTTATGAATTTTGTTTAGCCAATCGAGATTTACGCATTGAACGCAGTGCTAGTGGAGAAGTGATCGTTATGCCTCCTGCTTTTTCAGATACGGGTAATCGCAATTTTAATATAGCTCTGCAACTGGGGAACTGGTCAGAACTAGATGGAACGGGGCTTGGGTTTGATTCCAGTGCGGGTTTTACGCTGCCCAATGGTGCGACTCGTTCACCGGATGCTGCTTGGATTAAATTAGAACGCTGGAATGCTTTAACAGAAAAACAAAAAGCCTCTTTTGCCCCTATCTGTCCCGATTTTGTCATTGAATTGCGTTCTGCTAGTGATACGGTATCCAGTTTGCAGAAAAAGATGGAAGAATATATTGCCAATGGTACTTTATTGGGTTGGTTAATCGATCGCCAAAATCGCCAAGTCTATATTTATCGCCCCCATCGAGAACCGGAGATTTTAAATGCTCCTGAAACCATTAGTGGTGATCCAGAATTGCCGGGGTTTGAGTTAGTAATGGCTAAGATTTGGTAAATGCGATCGCTGATGAAAGGTTCCGTCAATATAGAACAACTAAGCACGATTAACGCTGTTCTATATTGTTGCTCACGGGAATCCTCAACACTGATAGAACAGCGATAACTAATCATCCTGTTAAGATGGGGACAGGGTAGCCAATTCTAAGGCTAAAGGATCAACCCGGCGTAAATTTGCCCCTAATGCTCCTAATTTACCCTCTAAATTATCGTAACCTCGATCGAGGTGATGGAGTCCCTGCACAATAGTAGTCCCCTGGGCTGCCAATCCCGCCACCACCAAAGCTGCCGAAGCGCGTAGATCCGTGGCCATCACCGGCGCCCCAGAGAGGAAAGGCACACCGCGCACTAAAGCCACATTTCCTTTGACCTTGATATCTGCTCCCAGACGCTTTAATTCGGCCACATGACGCAGACGATTTTCAAAAACCGTCTCATTAACTACGCTACTGCCCTCGGTTAAAGTTAACAGAGCCATAAATTGGGCCTGCATATCCGTGGGAAAACCGGGATAGGGCAGGGTTTCGATATCGGTGGCTTTTAAGTCTTTAGGGATAATCCGGAGACGATTAGGGCCATCTTCCACCACTTCCGGACCGATTTCGTGCAGTTTAGCAATTACCGAAGCTAAATGGCTGGGAATCACCGGATAAAGACTAATTTCTGAGCGGGTAATCGCCCCGGCTATCAGTAAAGTCCCGGCTTCAATGCGATCGGGAATGATATTGTAATCGGTACTGTGCAGACGGGAAACTCCCTCGATGACAATTGTATTGGTCCCAGCACCGCGAATTTTTGCCCCCATGGAAACACAAAAATTGGCTAAATCAATCACCTCTGGCTCCTGGGCCGCATTGCCGAGAATGGTTTCCCCGAACGCTAAAGTCGCCGCCATCATTAGGGTTTCCGTCGCTCCCACACTGGGATAATCCAGATAAATATTCGCCCCTTTCAGACGACCATTACCCTTAACGCGGGCGTGTACCATGCCGCCATCGATTAATACATCTGCACCCATTGACTGTAGGCCCCTAACGTGCAGATCCACTGGTCTGGCCCCAATGGCGCAGCCGCCGGGGAGGGGAACTTTTGCTTCTCCTAAACGGGCTAAAATCGGTCCGATGGCGAAAAAACTGGCCCGCAACTGGGAGACGAGATCGTAGGGCGCTTGAGCTTGTTTGAGGTCTCTGCCATCAATCTCTAGTCTATCTCCGGTGCGACGGACCTGCACGCCTAGGGCCGAGAGAATTTGACTCATCCGCTCGATATCGGCTAGGGCGGGTACATTACTAATCTGGCACTCGTCGGAGCAGAGTAAAGCTCCCGCCATAATCACGAGAGCGGCATTTTTGGCGCCACTGATCTTGACTTCACCCCGGAGAGAGTGACGACCTTGAATTTCTAAATAGGGATGCTCGGTATCGATGGTCATAGGATGATTCATTTATCTTGGTTGGGAGTCTTGGCTAAGGAAAGCTTCAGCAAAATGAGACTGCATCTTATCAGATTTTTGAGGAAATTATTGGTGATTCTACCCCGAAAAGCGATTTTTGTCTTAATTATCTCAACTATCTTGACTTATGGATTGTCCGATAGTATAATAAAAGATTGTGAAAGAAAAATGCGGAACTGGCGGAATTGGTAGACGCGCTAGATTCAGGTTCTAGTGTCTGCAAAGACTTTCGGGTTCAAGTCCCGAGTTCCGCATTATCTCCCTCAAGACGCAGTTGTTTAGGGTAGCCCTAGCGGGGTGAAAAATCCGATTGGCTATGATTAGCAGTGTTCAAAACCCTTTAATCAAGCAAATTCGCAAGCTACACCGCACTAGAGAGCGACAGGAGCAGAATTTGTCCTTAATTGAGGGAACCCACTTACTAGAGACAGCTTTAGCCCTGAATTGTTCCCTAGAGACGGTTTGTTATACGGAAAAGTGGCGGCAAAGACAGGGAGAATTAGCGGAGAAGCTTCAAAATCAGGCCAAACGAGTCGAGATAGTTTCCCCGGAAGTCCTCGCTTCCCTAGCAACAACGGTTAATCCCGATGGTGTGATTGCTACTATTTCCCGTGATCACCTTCATCCAGTCCCCCAAAATCCGCTACAATTGGGCTTAGTTTTGGAAAGATTGCAGGATCCGGGTAATCTCGGCACTATTATCCGCACTGCCGTGGCTACAGAGGTACAGGGTATCTGGTTAAGTCTCGATAGCGTCGAAATCGATAACCCCAAAGTGATCCGCAGTTCCGCCGGGGAATGGTTTCGATCGCCCCTGGTGGTAGAATCGGATTTATCGGCTTTAGTGAAAAAATATCAAGCACAGGGGGTAAAAGCGATCGCGACTTTACCCACAGCCACCAAAAGCCATTGGGAGATTGATTTTACCCGTCCGACTTTAATATTATTAGGCAATGAAGGAGCCGGTTTATCACCCCAATTAGCGACTTTAGCCGATGAAACGGTGAAAATTCCCCTCTTTGGTGGTGTGGAATCTTTAAATGTTGCGATCGCTACTGCTGTCATCCTCTACGAAGCTAGAAGACAATTATCCTACTGGACTGTTTCAGCTAATTTGGTGCAATAGATTCTCCCGATTCCTCTTCCTCAAACACAGGATAAAGATGTTTCAGCTTGACCCTAGCATCGCTGGTCGTAAACGTCCATATTACTGTAGATGCAGTCTGATTACGTTCTTTTTGCCATGTTTCTATCTCCCTTTTCAGTTCTTCCTTGCTAGAAATC
>NZ_JADBUP010000160.1:0-26269 GCF_020245605.1 Microcystis sp. M061S2
TCCACCTAGGGCCATGAAGGCGCAGGGGAAGAGTAGTAAACCAGACCAACCGATGAAGACGAAACGGTCTCTTTTGAGCCAGTCATCGAGAGCATCAAACAGCCCTCTTTCTGGGGCGCGTCCGACAGCAATGGTCATGGGGGTTTTCTCCGAAAAATGTATATTATTGCTAAGATTCCGCCCTCTCTCCTCCATCTATCCGAGCAGGCCAGCAGATGTGTAGAAGAATTGTGAGAAATCTTTACTTTTCTTAACTTACACTATATTGGAAAAAATGGCTAATGTTTTTTGGGTCGATCTTAAGAAAATCTAAAATTTTTTCGGGAGACCACTTGCTGGGCGTTGCGGGAGGAGACCACTTCGTGCGCGTTGCGGGGGGATTTGGGGAGATGGGGAGATATGCCGCCTCAATTGCTTGGTATTGTCGTCTTCACGTCTTGAGTGGAATGCTGGACACCTCTGTGCGGTAATTATCCCCAAATTGAGGTGATTAAACCGCACGGTGCGCTATTAAGTCCTATTAAGGGGTGTTAGACCGATGGAAGTGGGATACTATAATAGAGGAGGTTGCTCGACCGCAGGGAGCGGTATAATTGATGGCTGGGCTTCTCAACAATAGGGAATAAGATGTCAAAACTCAATGTAGATCAAAAAACGATTATTGAGCTATTGTCAGACAAAAAAGCTGATTTTCTCATACCCGACTACCAGCGTCCTTATGCTTGGAATGAAGAGCAATGTCAAACGTTGTGGGATGATATTTTTTTATTCTCTTTCCCTGACAATAACTACGAAGCATTTGATGAGAATGAAGAGTATTTTCTTGGTTCTATTGTTACTTATAAAAACGAAAATGGTAAGTCAGAGGTTATTGATGGCCAGCAGCGGCTTACAACCCTAATGCTTATGTTGCGAGCATTCTATGATAAGTTCGCCAATATGCAGGATACAAACTCAATACGTACTCGTGATCGCATTGAGAAATGCATCTGGAAAACGGATACTTTCGGCACAGCCGATAAGAATACGCTAAAAATTGATTCGGATGTCGCCACAGATAATGACAAAGAAGAATTACTTGAACTGCTACGTACGGGAATAGTTAAACAAGGTGCCAAGAGTCAATATATCCTAAACTATCAATTCTTTCAGAAAAAGATTGACAATTTTTTGCAAGAATTTCCTGGTTTGTTCCCTTATTTACCTGCTCGTACTTTAGGTAATTGTATCTTTCTGCCTATTGAAGCAGAGTCACAAGACACGGCTCTTCGTATTTTTTCGACGCTTAATGATCGTGGTCTACCACTATCAGATGCAGACATATTCAAGGCTCAATTCTACAAATACTATAGCACGCTCGGCAATAAAGATGAGTTTATTTCTGAATGGAAAAGGCTTGAAGAAATAACAGGCTCGGTGTTCAAACCAATCACTGGCACACCAATGGATGAGCTATTTGCACGTTATATGTATTTTTTGCGTGCTAAAGAAGGGAACAAAAGCTCAACAACTGAAGCTCTGCGAAAATTTTATGAACGCAATAAGTATCAGTATCTAAAACAACGCCATACAATTGACGAGCTAAAAGCTCTTGCCCTATTTTGGGAAAGCGTTTTTAACCAAGACAAAATCCGATTTTCTGAAAATATTCTTAAGAAGCTTTTTGTGTTAAACTATGCACCTAATAGTATGTGGCAGAACATAACATCAGTGTATTTTTTGCAGAACAGAACAGATGATGGGATGTTGGAAGATACAAAGTTCAGCAAGTTTTTAGATAGAATTACAGCCTTCATATTTGCTTATGCTGTTACAAACCCTGGCGTAAATGCGTTGCGTACCCCCATATATGATGAGATGGTTAACATTGTAAATGGTACTGATGCAACTTTTTCTAAGTACAAATTCAACCATGTGCAAACACGCTCATTCTTTGAAAACTATGTGTTTACTAATCAGAGGAGCATCACTCGCTCCCTGATTACATGGTATGCCTTCACATTTCCAAATCAACAGCTTCTTGATGTTAAAGAAATTTACCACTTAGAGCATATTTATTCGAAGAAGCGCCAAGAAATAGAAAACGGACTCAAATCGGAGACGAATATTGATTCTTTAGGCAACAAAATATTACTTGAGGCTAGTATAAATATTAGGGCTTCTGATTATCACTTCGAAGATAAGAAGAAAATATACAGCGGTAAAAAGCGAGGAGGAAAAAACAAAGATGCGAGTAGAATTGCTGAAATAGCTGATCTCATTGGTTACAGCGAATTTGAAGAGAAACAAGTAATTGATCGTACCCAGAAAATTTTAGACAAGTTCTTAGAATTTCTACAGACAGAAGATTTGATAGCATATGGTGAGCTTTGTCTTTGTGCGGCTTTGGAATGAAAAAAGGGAGGGTCTTCCTCCCTTCCTTAATGGGTTACACAAGGGGTAAAATCTCTAGAAATGCGTTGTAAGGGAGCACATTGCAACGAGTGTGATCTCCGATCTTTTTGGGTGCGTTAATAAAATGTAACGCGCCTTATTTTGTTTTAACGCAAGCGATTGTCTCGCAGTAGATTCAGATCAGGTATAATGCCAGATAAGGCAGCAATTTAAGAAAATTTACAATCAAGGATATTTTGGCACTGGTCTCAAACGATAACAATGATGGAAATAATTTTTCAATAGAAAGAGATGTAAAAAATCAAGGCAAAACTACGATCAAGATCAATGGGCAAATTGGGAAAGAAGTCATTGGAAAAATTGATATGCCTGAACATAAATCGGCTCTGAAAGAATTAGACAGGGGGCGTCTGCTTTTTTATGTGACTTTTGCAGGCGGCAAGGGATACCTTGATAATAAAATATTTCTAAGGGATGTTATTAATGCGTGAGTTAAAATATATAGCTGAAACTCCACTTAATCATAGGAAGGATTACGGTCAGTTTTTTACACCTATGTGCGTTGCTCGCCTCATGGTACAGTGGGTTTTAAAAGATAATCCAGAAACAGTATTAGACCCAGCGTTTGGCTTAGGCGTTTTTTATGATGAAGCAATAAAAACACCTTCAGGTAATCAAGTAAATTTCATTGGATATGAGATTGATAGAAATATATTTGAGTTTCTCAATCGTAATGGTGACAGTCCTTATTTGAGAGTTATCAATAGTGATTACCTCGAAGCTGAAACTGAAAAATTTGACGGTATCATTTGTAATCCACCATATATGCGATTTCAGAAATTTCTTAAGCGTCATGATATATTACCAAAAATTGAAGAAAAAATAGGGAAGAAACTTATCGGTTACTCTAATATCTCTTCCGTATTCCTTGTCAAGTCTTTAAGAGAACTTAAAATCAATGGTAACTTGGCGTATATTATGCCTTTTGAATTTTTTAATACTGGCTACGGAAAAGAAATCAAAAAAAGTCTCCTTGAAAATCATTTATTGAAGCAAATAATAATCTTTGCCAATGAAAAAGAAATTTTCCCAGAGGCAACGACAACCGTTTGTGTGCTTCTTTGTAAAAATGACGGAAAAAAAGAAACCATTAAAATTTTACAGATCAAAAAAATTGATGAAATAGATAAAATATCTGATATTAGTAAATTCTATCAGTGGGAAATCGAACCATCGAATTTACCATACAACAAAAAGTGGACACCTATCATTTCATCATTGTTCACTGAACAAGTATCGCCAAATGGCTTCTGTAAGTTGTCCCTATACGGTACGTTTACGAGAGGTATTGCTACTGGCGCAAATGAATTTTTTGCGTTAAAAAAATCAAAAATTGAGCAACGGAAGTTGAGTGATAATAATATTTGTAAGTGTATTACAAAAAGCTCTCAAATCCGCAAAGCAGTATTTACTGAGCATGATTTTAATATACTATACAATGAGGATAAGCCAGTCTATTGTTTAGATGTAAAAGATCACGACAACTATGAAATACGAAATTACATAAAAGAAGGCGAAAAATTGGGATATCATGGGAGGTATCTTACAAAAACAAGGAACACCTGGTACAAAATTGAAAAGAGAAAACCGGCTCCAATTTTATTCGGTGTCTTCAGCAGGGGCAGGTTAAAAGTAATACGCAACTTCACAACAGCAATAAATTTTACCTGCTTTCATTCCTTTTATCCAAATAAATTCGGAGAACAATTTATTAATAAATTATTTGTGTATTTGCTCAGTGATATTGGACAGGAAATAATAAAAATCAATAAACGAAGTTATGGTGATGAATTAGACAAGTTTGAACCAAGGGATTTGAATGATAGCTTATGTCCAAGCCAGAAACAATTTGAAATGCTCAGTGATGAAGATGCTGAAGAAGTAATTAGTATTGCACAAAATGATCACCAAAAAGCAATTCTCATGAGTAATGCTCTGATCAAAAGACTTATGGACTCCCAACAATGCGCTGCACCGGACGGCAATTCCGCTGCGCTCCATAGTGCGATCGCCGATCTGGTTGGGTGGGTTAATAAAATGTAACGCGCCCTATTTTGTTTTAACGCAACTGATTGTCTCGGAGCAGATTCTGATCAGGTATAATGCCAGATAAGGCAGCAATTTAAGAAAATTTACAATCATGGTATTGCGTCAGCTCTGCTCCGCTATATTAAAGAAAAGTTTCCCAAACAGGGCGATGCTATTTCGGTTTAGTTTTAACATTCTGGAGAGATAAACTATGCAACTAGAAGATTAGTTTATCTTTCTCGCTGCCAATGACATTCGCATAAAAAATACACGAATTGGCATTGAAACAGTTTTGTATGACTATATTTACCGTAGTCGAACACCTGAAGAAATTGCCAAAACTTACCTATCATTAAACCGAGAACAGGTTTATGCCACTATTCTCTATTATCTTCACAACAAACAAGAGATCGGTGAGTACCTCACTAATTGGCTAGAAGTGAGAGAAGATGTTTGTCCCCCGTGATAATATGGGTCGCCTTGCCAACGATCGCACATTCTATGATCATATCGTCGTCAGGATCGTTGGGAACGGCTCTCAGTGTTCCACCTATAGAAACAATGCTAGAAGCCTCACAAATTTCCTCGATGTATTTTCTAACTGGTTCTTCAGGAAATTTGATTTTTAGTAGCAGTTTTTCGGATAATTCCTGTAAAATTTCTGGACAAGTGACCGATCGAATCAGTTTGCTTTGGGCTAGGGAAAAACAACTATTCGGGCTACCGCTTTTAGAAAGCGCGGCAGATATGAGAATATTTGTGTCGAAGACAACAGTATAAATCACTACTTCTCGTGAACGATTTCATCGATAAATTCTTCTCTTTCCTCTTCGGTCATTGTCTCCCAATCGTAGCCGCGTTCTGCTGCGACGATTTTTGCCTGTTGGCTTCCGTAATCGGTTATAGCTTCCATATTTCCCCACTGACGATGGATGAGGAATCTAAATAGTTCCTGTTGCTGTGCTTCGGGGAGTTGTTTGACTAATTCGATCACTTGTTCGTTGCTTAAGGTTAAGTTCGGCATAGGTCGCTTCTAGACACCAGCATGATTAACGATTTTAACATGAGTCTTTAGCTGGCTCGTGGGTGGGGGGACTGATCGCTAACGGGAAAAGTCATGATCTAGAAATTCTTGAATCGTTAAAATTGGGATTTCTTGAAATGGATTTAAAACTAATAGATCAGAATCGCCGCTTACAATACAGGTAGCTTGACCATCGATCGCTAGTTCTAAATACTGATTATCTTTCTCATCTCTGCAAACCTTGATTTTCTCTCGAATCACGACAATTTCCGCGGTTCTTTCTATCGCCGTTATAAATAGCCGCCTTTTTGCTGATGAGGCATATCTATCGAATTTGGGACGATTGAAAACAGTGATCAATTCTAACAAAGTAGATTCGGACATTAAAAGCTTGCCGATATTTTGGGCTTTGTCTAATGCCTGACGAGCTTTACCGTTTTTAGAGAGAAGCGCACTTACTAAAACATTTGTATCGAAAACGAAATAGTATTCAAGGCTCATTTAATAAAGATTCTAGGATTTCGGGTGTTAATCCTCTAGCTTCCGCCTCATCACTAATTTCGTCCATTAGTTTTCTCAAGAAATCGATATCGCTGTTAACTGGCTTTCTAATTAGCAAATCGACAAGAACCCGGACGCGTTCTTGTTCCTCTGGGGATGCGGATTGATAGACTTCTGCCGCTTCGGGACTGACTTCGATCGAAATTTTGCTCATATTATTAAGGCTCATCCTTGCTGTGCTTCGGGAAGTTGTTTGACTAATTCGATCACTTGTTCGTTGCTTAAGGTTAAGTTCGGCATAGGTCGCTTCTAGACACCAGCATAATTAATCAGTTTAACACGGGTCCTTAATGGAGAGGGTTTTCTGTTCGCCTATCCCTTCTCTGCGTCGATCAGTTAGAATCGAGAAATTATCGGACTAGAAAGTCCTTTCATCTTCGCGCTTGCCGTAAAATTATATCTTTAACTAAATGGTGATCGCTAATTAATTATCGTAGTAAAGCTTGAAAACCTGCTTGAATAAAATGAACATCTGAAGTTAAAGCGTCGGTAATTTGATTTTCTTCCATAACAATAAAAGAAAAACAATCTACTAATCCCCAGCTTTTATCAGATCTTGATTCGTAGAGCTTTAAGCCTTTTTGAAAAAGAGTAGAAGTGATAGTAACAACGAATAAATTATCGGTTTGATAGCATTGCTTGATAAAGGCAGAAACCTTAGGACGATTGTAATGACTAAGAGCATTACCAACCTCCATAAAAATGGCTTCAGTAACCCAAACTGCTGTTGCATTTTTTACATAGGGGAGGAACTGCATAGCAATTTGATGATATTGATCATGAGGATTGAGAATTGCTTGGATAAAGACCGTATCTAAAAAAAGTTTGGACTTATTCATCGCTTATATTTCTTTTGGGAGTATCATATAAATAATGATCGTGTTCCCTTGACCAATCTTCTGGAGCTTCATAGGTGCCAGCCATTTCTTCTAACAGTTCCCAAGCATTTTTATGGTTATTTTCTAGTGGATCTTCCCGAGAAATAATTTGGATGATGTAATGGGTATTGGGTTCTAATTCAATCTTTTCTTCGGGACGGAAAACCATTCCATCATAACTAACTCGTAGATTTTTTATCATAATGGATTGTTGAGAAGTAATTCGATTACGGCCTACACAGTGCCTTAAGGCTAGTGTAACACACCCTCTCAACTATAACTACCGCACGATCGCACCCTCTTCTAGATGCCGATATTCTGCTAAAGATGGGAAAATATCAGTCCTGTAGAGTCAAGGTCGATCCTCGTGGGTGGGGAAACGGAGGGAATTTTCGGCCATGGTGACAACAGTAATCGTTTTTCCCAACCTCTCGAAAAACTCGACACTATACCCCGTTTGTAATCCCTCAATTTGATGTTTTTCTACCAATGTCCCACGCCTCCTGCGGATAATCATTCTTCGGGAATGTTTTGTAGTAAAATTACATCGGAATAAAGTTCATAAATTGCGTTCATTAATTTCTCTTGTTTTCAATAAATTCTTTCCTATCTCGCTCGTATTAATCTATCATTTTTTTAACGTCAGATGGTGACTTTCTTAATGGGCTTAATGGATCCATAAATTTTTCGGATGGTGACTTTCTTAATGGGCTTAATGGATCCATAAATTTTTCGGATGGTGACTTTCTTAATGGGCTTAATGGATCCATAAATTTTTCGGATGGTAACTTTCCTACTATATCCATCAATTTTTCGATGGGATATTGTCTAGCTTCTATAGAATTTGCTTCTTCTTGTATTAATCCTACTTCTTCAGGAGTTAATATCAGTCCTTCAAGTTTCTGCTCTGCGTTCTCGATTGTTTGAATTAAGTCTTGGTATATTTTTTGGGCTTCGTCCAACTCCTTTTGGGTAAAAAGATTATTATGAGCTACTTTGTTTCTGATTTTATGCAGTTCCTCCCAATTAGATTGAAAATTTCTGTCTTTAAATGATTCCTTAAAAAACTTATCATAGTTGCTTTTAATTTCTTCTTTTAATTTACGAATTGCTTCGGGAGTTTCTGCAAGCCTATCAATTTTTTTAATTAAATCCTCTTTGGTTATACAACCAGATGAAAGCTTGTATATAATCTCACCTAAATTACCAAAATCTATCAGATAGAGTTTATTGTCAATACAGCTTGCAAATTTTGTTTCATTATTTTTTCTGTCATTAACTTTCCTGCTAAAATCTTGGGGGGATCCCGTTGTCCACCAATTCACTCCTATCTTGGTTGTCATAAATTTCGTTATGTAGGCTCTTAAATGGTTTTCCACACGATAAATATAAGGATAAATTTGAACAGCAATCTGCTCAGAAATTTCGTCTTTTACTATATACAGTGTTTCTAATTTTTGTTCTTTGAAAAAATTTAAAATTGGAATACGTTGAGGTTCTAAACAACCATATTCTCCCTTTACAACAATTGAAAAACCTGTAATACATTTATCTTTGCTGTCTTGATCAAATTTAATTGGATTTACTGTAATTTCTATAAAATTATCCTTGATTTGGCGACTGTTACAATCTATTTGTTGTGTTCCCTTCCAAAATGAATCATTCGAGGCGAGAAGATAGACTAAATTATCAGGAGTTTTGATATGAGATTGATTAGAAGTGTCAAATGCAAAAATTTCAAAGGTGAGAAAATTGTTTTGTGTGTCCATTGGAATGACAGGAGTTAGGTCTATAAACAACATCTACCCTCTATTTTAACTTGTCTATTGAAAAAAAAGGGGCTTATTCAGCCCCCCTTAACCTCTAACTACCGCCAATCCTTGCCACATCGCGGGCGTTGGCTTCAAAAGCGGCATCGAGAGCAGAATCGCCAGTTAAACCGGAATCTAACGCCTCTTTAATACACTGCAACATCCGCTTATAATCCTTGGGCATTACTTTAACAAACTTGGGCAACATTTCCGACCAATTTGCTAAAACCAGTGCCGCTTTTTGACTTTGGGTGTAATCAGCATGGCGTTGAATTAACTCGCGTAAATCGTCGATTTCTTCCCCTTCTAGCGCCTCTAAAGCTACCATTTGGGTATTGCAACGAGTGGCGAAATCCCCCGACTCATCGAGGACGTAGGCGACACCACCACTCATCCCGGCGGCGAAATTGCGACCGGTGGGCCCTAAAACAACGACTTTACCCCCCGTCATATACTCGCAAGCATGGTCGCCAACAGCCTCAACCACCGTATTAACTCCAGAATTGCGGACACAGAAACGTTCCCCAGCAACCCCGGAAATATACACCTCACCACTGGTTGCGCCGTATAAAGCCACATTACCGATGATAATATTATCCTCGGCCACAAAAGTGGAACCTTTGGGCGGATAAACGATGATTTTGCCACCGCTTAAACCTTTACCCACATAATCATTGGCATCCCCTTCTAACTCCAGTGTCACCCCTTTGGGAACAAAAGCACCGAAACTCTGCCCCGCGCTGCCCTGAAAATGGAGATGTACGGTATCTTCCGGTAAACCCTCCCAGTGACGTTTAGTGATTTCGTTGCCTAAAATCGTCCCCACCACGCGGTTAATATTTTTAATCGGTAGTGTCGCCTTGACTTTTTCGCCTTTTTCAATGGCATCCTTGCATAAATCCAGTAAAACGGTTATATCCAAGGACTTATCTAAACCGTGGTCCTGGGGAATCTGACAATAACGCCCTACCTCTGCATCTACCTCCGGTTGATAGAGAATTGGAGTTAGGTCAATTCCTTTCGCTTTCCAATGTTCTACAGCCTGTTTTGGCTCTAATACATCAGTTCGCCCCACCATTTCATTTAAGGTGCGGAATCCCAATTCGGCCATAATTTCCCGCACTTCCTGGGCGATAAATTTCATGAAATTCACCGTATATTCGGGATCTCCGATGAAATTCTTCCGTAATAACGGATCCTGGGTCGCTACCCCCGCCGGACAGGTATTAAGATGACAAACCCGCATCATAATACAGCCTAACGTCACCAGTGGCGCGGTCGAAAAACCGAATTCTTCGGCCCCCAATAGGGTCGCCACCACCACATCGCGGCCGGTTTTCATCTGGCCATCGGTTTCCACCGCAATGCGACTGCGAAGATTATTTAACACCAATGTTTGATGGGTTTCTGCTAGTCCCAACTCCCAGGGTAAACCCGCGTGTTTAATCGAGGTTTGGGGTGAGGCACCGGTCCCACCATCGAAACCAGAGATTAAAACCACGTCGGCGTGAGCTTTAGCGACTCCGGCGGCGATTGTGCCAACTCCCACCTCAGAAACCAGTTTTACGCTCACTCTGGCCGCACGATTGGCATTTTTTAGGTCATGAATCAACTCCGCGAGGTCTTCAATCGAGTAGATATCGTGGTGGGGTGGGGGAGAAATTAAACCAACTCCGGGGGTGGAGTGACGGACTTTGGCAATCCAAGGATAGACTTTTTTACCCGGTAATTGACCGCCTTCCCCCGGTTTTGCCCCCTGGGCCATCTTTATCTGCAATTCTCGCGCTTGGGAGAGGTAAAGACTGGTGACACCAAAACGGCCGGAAGCTACCTGTTTAATGGCACTATTTTTCGAGTCTCCCTGTTCATTTGTCCAAGTGTAGCGCTCGGGATCTTCGCCCCCTTCCCCGGTGTTCGACTTGCCACCGATACGATTCATGGCAATAGCGAGGGATTCGTGGGCCTCTTTGGAAATGGACCCGTAACTCATGGCCCCGGTTTTAAAGCGTTTCATAATCGCTTCAATCGGTTCCACTTCTTCGATGGGGATACTTTCCCGGTTTTTAAAGGTTAATAATCCCCGCAGGGTGAAGAATTTTTGATTCTGTTGGTTGACCAGTTGGGAATATTTCTTAAAGAGGTCGTATTTGCCCAATTTTACCGCTTGTTGCAGGGTATGAATGGTTTCTGGGCTAAAAAGATGGGCTTCCCCGTCCTTACGCCATTGATATTCACCGCCAATATCGAGGGTATGCACATTAACATCCCGGTCGGGGAAAGCGTGGCCATGTCTGAGTAGGGATTCTTTGGCAATAATTGCTAAATCGGCCCCTTCAATGCGGGAAGCTGTCCAAGTAAAATAGCGATCAACTACCGATCGATTTAAGCCGATAGCCTCGAATATTTGCGCCCCACGGTAGCTTTGCAGGGTGGAAATGCCAATTTTAGAGGCCACTTTAATTACGCCCTTGGTGGCGGCTTTTATGTAGTTTTTACAGGCGGTCTGGTGGTCAACTCCTACCAATAATCCTTCCTCGATCATACTGCCGAGGGTGGCAAAGGCTAGATAGGGATTAATCGCACCGCAACCATAACCGAGGAGAAGGGCGTAGTGATGCACTTCCCGGGGTTCGCCGGATTCCAGGACAAGGCCGACTCTGGTGCGGGTTCCCTGCCGGATGAGGTGATGGTGTAAACCGGCAACCGCCAGCAGTGAGGGAATCGGGGCGTGATTTTTATCGATACCTCGATCGCTTAAAATAATAATGCTCGCGCCCGCTAAAATTGCCTCGTCCACCTCTTGACAAATTGCCTCAATTGTGCTACGCATTCCCTCGACTCCCGAAGTGGGATCGAAGAGAATGGGAATAGTCACGGTTTTAAATTCGCTATTGCCCTGTAAACGCGCTAATTGGGCATTAGTGAGGATGGGAGAGTTAAGTTTAATCAGGTGACAGCTTTCGGGCTGCGGATCCAAGAGATTTCTCTCCGCACCGATAGTGGTGATGGGAGAGGTGATAATTTCTTCGCGAATCGAGTCAATCGGGGGGTTAGTGACTTGGGCGAATAACTGCTGAAAGTAATCATAAAGCAGTTTTGGCCGATCGGACAAGACGGCTAGGGGTGTATCGGAACCCATGGAACCCACTGCTTCCACTCCATCCCGGCCCATGGGGGCTAATAAAAGACGTAATTCCTCAAAAGTGTAACCGAAAGCGGTTTGCTGTTGGATTAGGGAAACAGCAGTTTCAGGTGGGGCAGTTTCAACGGCCGGTAAATCGTCTAAATTGACTAAATTTTCGTTTAACCACTGGCGATAGGGATGAGCTTTGGCAATACCTTCTTTTATCTCCTCATCGGCCACGATACGACCTTCTTTCATATCCACAAGGAACATCCGGCCGGGTTGCAGACGACCTTTAAAAGCGACGCGTTCCGGTTCAATGGGTAAAACTCCCGCTTCCGATGCCATAATTACTAGGTCATCTTTGGTGACATAGTAACGGGAAGGACGTAAACCATTGCGGTCTAACACTGCTCCCATCATCGTACCATCGGTAAAAGCGATCGAGGCCGGACCATCCCAGGGTTCCATCAAACAGGAATGGTATTCATAGAAAGCTTTTTTCTCATCACTCATCGATTCGTGGGCTGCCCAGGGTTCAGGAATCATCATCATGACAGCGTGAGGAAGAGAACGCCCCGATAAAACCATTAATTCTAGGGCATTATCAAAAATTAAGGAGTCACTACCCTCGATATTAATAACCGGCTGGATTTTTTTGATGTCTTCCCCGAATAAGGGTGAGGCAAACATCGACTGACGGGCGTGCATCCAGTTAATATTACCTCGCAGGGTATTAATTTCGCCATTGTGGGCAATATAACGGTAAGGGTGGGCGCGTTCCCAACTGGGGAAGGTATTGGTACTAAAACGGGAATGGACTAATCCTAAAGCACTTTGAAAGTCGGGGTCGTGTAAATCGGGGAAATAGTCACCCACCTGTACCGGCATTAATTGCCCTTTATAGACAATGGTACGACTAGAAATACTGCAAGGATACCAGTAACGATTAAAAGATTGACGATTGAGGTGGGAACGCTTGCGAATAACGTATAATTTGCGTTCAAAGGCCAGATCATCGCTTAAATTGGCATCGCGTTCGATGAAAACCTGTTCGATAAAGGGTTCGGTAGATTTGGCCGAATTACCCAAACTGGAGTTATCCGTGGGAACATCACGCCAACCGAGAACTTTTAACCCCTCTTCGGCGGCGATTTTCTCGAATTCCTGGCGACTTTTCCCGCGAATTTCGGCATCAGGGGCCGTGTAGAGCATTCCCACCCCGTATTGTCCCGCTGCCGGCAAGGTAAAACCTAGATTACTGGTCACTTT
This sequence comes from Microcystis sp. M061S2, assembly GCF_020245605.1. Classification (NCBI taxonomy): domain Bacteria; kingdom Bacillati; phylum Cyanobacteriota; class Cyanophyceae; order Chroococcales; family Microcystaceae; genus Microcystis; species Microcystis sp. M061S2. The sequence goes on from NZ_JADBUP010000160.1 coordinate 13,153, forward strand.
CCGGAAAAATAGGTCGGGGATTTGGCATAAAATACCCGCCCCATCGCCCGTATTTTTTTCCGCACCGCACGCGCCACGGTGATCGAGGTTTAGTAAAATTGTTAAGGCCTGTTCAACAATATCGTGGGACTTTTTACCCGTTTTATGAACGATAAAACCGACACCACAAGCATCATGTTCAAATTGGGGATCGTATAGTCCTTGTTTCCGTGGAGTTTGATTGTTATTCATCTTGTCTAATAGCCTAGCAGTCTGGAAGGGAATGGCCTAGAGGGTGAGCCAGAGTAGCGATTCTAGGTATATCAATTCTGTATCCAGACTGGACCTTCGGTCTTATATCTTAAGGAAATGTTTCGATGTGACAAGGGTTCCTTTCGCTGCTTTACCCCCTGATCGAGATCGCTTTTCTGGCCCGGGTTCGATCGCTTTTACAATTAAGAGAAAGAGCGATCGCTATCTCGATCCCGTTCGATTGATTCTTTCTGCTCTTTCTCGCCATTTTTTTGAATTTTCTGTAATTACCTCGCACATCGATCGGGCTTTTTCCGCCGCATCCCGTGCCATTTCCAGAATTTCCTCTAGTTCCCGTTCATTTAGTCCTGTTTCTTTTTCTTCCATCACCGTAAGCCCTCCAAGCGATTTTTAACCTGATCAAAAATGTCGGGGTGAAGACCGAGCGGAGCAGTTTGATTGGGACAATTCGATAATTACAAGAGGTCGTGACGTATTTTCCCGAGTACCCGCTTCAAAATCGCCAGATCCTCGCTACAAATCCGATAAATTTCCTCCGGATCGATGTCAAAATAATCGTGGGCGAGAATATTTCTGATTCCCTTAATCTCCGACCAGGGAATTTCCGGATAGCGATTCGCTAAACTCTCTGCCATTAGCCGATCGAGTCTTCTAATATTTTCACTAATCGCAATCAACATCATACTAATGCCATCCAATCGATCGAGTCCATCATCATCGGCGATGAAATCATCGGCTTTTTGAATCCGGGTAAATCGCCGCTCGATCCGGCGGATCGCCTCTTCAAGCTCTAGTAATAACTCGAATAGAAGCGATCGATCACACATAGATGGCCTCTCGATCGATCCGTGCCTTGAGGTAAGGATTCAGAGAATCCCGATAGCGGATCACGTCCACTTCCCGTCCGAATAGGTTCTCTAGTTCGGCTTTTAGTCTGACTCTTTTAAGCAGATTGGGGGGCATATATACCACTATATCTATATCGCTCGTCGGTCGGGCTTCCTCTCTGGCTACCGAGCCGAAAATGCCGATTCGATTGATCGCGTATCGTTCCTCCAGTTCGGGTTTCAGGGTTCGTAAATGTTCCAATATCTCGTTGGCAGTGATTTTATCTACCATCTAATTTACTCCCTTTAGTTAATCGTGCGATCGATCTCTCGATCCTGATCAAAGACTAAAACGGGCTGCCACAATCGCACAACCCGTTCCCAATCAATTTAATTTTTAGTCGGTCAAAATTACCCTTCTAGTTTCCGGCCTTTGCACAATAAACCCACCCCGGCAACGGAGAGTAAACCGAGAACCGTCGCTGGTTCGGGAACGGTGGTAGGAGCGGCGGGAGAGTAGGTTAGGGTTGTACTATTGAGATCGACGACACCACTGAATGGAGCTATTGATCCCTGGACAGAGAATAAACTCCCGAAGGTGCCAGGGAAAAAATTTAGAGCCAAAGTATCGGCATCATTATTCTCAGCGACAAATGAACTCGCGGTAATCACCCCGCCACTGACCGTAAAACTATTATCGAATACAACAGTAGGATTCGCCAGAACATCAAAGGGGAGCGTGTAGCCTAGGGCGGAGGGAGCGGAAGTCACGATCAGCGAAGTGGCGGCCAAATTTGTTCCATCTCCGTCTGGTAGGGTGAGCGTCCCCTGTACGGTTCCGGAGACTGGGCCTCCCACGTTACTGAAGGAGAAGTTAAACGTTGCGGCGCTGGCAACCGGTGCGAGGGTGGCGGTGGCTACCGTGGCGAGGGCGACGGTTAGGGGTTTGTTGAAGGATTTTTTCAGGGACATAATTCTGACTTGAATTTGTTTAAAATCTAGCCAAATCTTACCCCCCCCCCGATTTTGTCAAGGTTTTTGTTATTTATATTTATTATGCTTCATCTAGCTATTGATTACTCGATTGGGGATTGAGGGGGATCTGCCAAGAGAGCGGCGAAGTGGTGCGCTTTTCTGGGGTGCGGGGGGTTATAGTTCCCATCATCAAAGAAATACTCTAGCCGCCGATCGCTCTTGTCATTGGCCAAAGACAAACAAAATAACTAGCATTGAAATAGTTATAGTCTCCGTTTCGGTGTTCCCGTTGTCCCAGTTCCCCTGATAGGATTTAATCGGTCGCCTAACTCTGGAGCTAAAGTAGAGATAGGGTTTAATTGGAGCCATGTATGGAAGCGATCGAATTTAGGACGGTTATTCATGACGGTCAAGTGAGCGTTCCCCCCCGATATTCTTCTCAATGGGAAGGTAAGATGATACGGGTGATTGTTTTGGATGACTCGGAAATCGTCCCCGATCCGAGCCAGAAAACTGAAAAAACGATGTTCGAGGCGATTTCTTTAAATACACGGGGATTTAGATTCGATCGGGACGAGGCTAATGCCCGATAAAGTTTTTCTCGATACTAATGTCTTAATTTACGCGTATTCTGAGGATGAGCCGGATAAACGACAGCGAGCGATTGATTGTGTTCGATCGGGTGAGGCTTGGATTAGTACACAGGTTTTAAATGAAACGATAAATGTATTAAACCGGAAATTTTCCCTAAGCTATTCGCAAATTCGAGAAGCTGTACAAGAGCTTTCCGAGGGATTCCCAATCGTCCTCGTTTCTGTTAATACGATAGAGATGGCATTGAATCTAGCGGAACGTTATCAATATAGTTACTTTGATAGTTTAATACTGGCCAGCGCTCTGGAAGCGGGCTGTCAAATTCTCTACAGTGAAGATTTACAAGATGGTCAGCGAATCGAGAATCAATTGATGATCGTTAATCCCTTTGGTTAATCGTGCGATCGCTCCCTCTCAAGCCGAGTCTCTAGCCGAATTTTTTAATCGTTTAAGTGCGAAACTGGCGTTAAGTGCCCGTGATTTTCTCTTGTAGCCTCGCTTTTCCTTCGGGGACTGAGGGGGGAAGACCATATAACAAATCCTTACTTTCTTCAGAGGTTAGATTAATTAAGATAATGTTACAAAACTTTATGAAAAAGCCGTAGTATGATAATTTACGCCAGTAAAGCGAACACAATAAGGAGCAACACCCATAATGCAGTCGGCCGAGATGTTGCTGACAGTCCCCAAAGAGTATTTAAAAGCACCGGGGGGCTTCAACCCAAACGTTACCATGTTTTTCAGTGCCTTGAGCCTAATAACCCTATCTACCTGTGGCTATTGGCTATGGTCCTGGCCCGACTGGATTTGTTTTAGTGCTAATGTCCTCGCTTTACATTTATCGGGGACAGTTATCCACGATGCCTCTCATAATTCTGCCCATAGTAATCGGCTATTTAATGCTATTTTAGGTCATGGCAGTGCTTTAATGCTCGGTTTTGCCTTTCCGGTCTTCACTAGAGTCCATTTACAGCACCACGCGCACGTTAACGATCCCGAAAATGATCCAGATCATTTTGTCTCCACTGGCGGCCCTTTGTGGATGATTGCGGCCAGATTTTTTTATCACGAGATTTTCTTTTTTAAGCGGCAACTCTGGCGGAAATACGAACTGCTGGAATGGTTCCTCAGTCGTCTTTTTGTGGCTACCATAGTCATCGTCGCCTGTCAATACGGTTTTATCAGCTATGTGATGAATTTTTGGTTTGTTCCTGCTTTAGTGGTGGGAATTGCCCTCGGTTTATTTTTTGATTATCTCCCCCATCGTCCTTTCCAAGAGCGCAATCGTTGGAAAAATGCCCGCGTTTACCCCAGTCCCCTCTTAAATCTGCTGATTTTAGGACAGAATTATCATCTAGTGCATCATCTTTGGCCGTCGATTCCCTGGTACAAATACCAACCGGCATACTATGCCACTAAACCGCTTTTAGACGCAAAAGAGTGTGAACAGTCTTTAGGTTTACTGCAAGGTAAGAATTTCTGGAGTTTCCTCTACGATGTCTTTTTGGGGATTCGCTTTCACTCCCATTCTTCTAAAACTTCTTGATCTCACTTATCGTAATGGTGAGGTACAAGGTTTCCGTTTTGGGAAGTCGGTGGTCGATTTTATGAGAAACTCTGTATCTGTAATGGTTTCTTTGTCAACTTGATTTTTTTAAGGAGGATTTTATGGGTCAGCATTGGGGAAAAGCCTTAATTTTAACAACAACTTTCTTGACAATTAACATCGATTATGCTAGGTCTTTAACCTTTGGTGAGGCCGTGGGTATTGGAGCGGGGGCCTTGTTAATCAACCGGGCGGTACAGGATAATAGACAACGTTATCGATTTGTGCCACCAGAGCAAGAATTTCAGCGCGGACTAGAGGACGGGTTTAACTTTGCCCGCTATGATAATCCGCGCAATTCTAGGGACTACGATGACGGTTTTATCGAGGGAAGAAGACGGCGGGAGTCGGGTTGGTCCAGTCCCAACAGGAGAAGTTAATTATTTTTTTGGTCTGCGTCCCACTTCGGCGGTTTCTTGAATGGAAAATATCCTCAATTTGCCGTCGATGGGAGCGACTTTAGCCACCGCTTCCGATGCCACTATATAGTTATCACCCTCGGTGTTGGTAATATTGACTACCCGCTCGCGAGTGATAATCGCCATCTCGTTATTTGCAAGAATATCCACGTCCCAATTCTCAGAAAGAACCTCTATACTTTTAATATTTTTGTAGGATTCCTCTAAAAATATTTTATGTTCCGTGATGCCATTTAACTCAAAAATTTCGGTACTAGCATCGGTTTTAATGGTCAATTGCGAGGAAATAAACGGGGCATAGTGTTTGAGGATTAGGGCGATATTTTTATCTTTAATAGCGGTTTCAATGTCTTGAATCATTGCTTTAATTTCCGCTTCCTTGATTGTTTGTCCCCCATCGCGATTACTCGATTGTTTCACCGGCACTATCGAGGGATTAGCGTGGACAAAAGCGGGGGAGATGCTGGGGAGAAGGGATAAACCGAGCAATAGAACAATTAATTGGGGAGAACGCATAATTTAATAAACTTGGTAAATTCAACCCGAATCATAGCATTTTCTCGTTACCGAATAAATCCTCAAGCTGAAAGTCCCTAGTTAGGGAAGCTAAGAGAGCAAAATTATGGCTGTGCAAAGTCTAGGTTGATCCTTTAGCTATTTTTGCTTGATATTTCCAGAATAACAGGGGTATGATCGCTAGGTTTTTCTTGTTTTCTGGGTTCTCGATCAATCAGACAATTAACGGCTTTTTCGTATAGCTGAGGAGTTAAATAAAGATGATCAATTCGCCAACCTCGGTTACGAGCAAAACCGCCGCTGCGATAATCCCACCAACTATAATGTCCTGGATCCGATGTGAATTTTCTAAAGGCATCTTGTAAGCCAATTTCTAAGACCTTTTCTAAAGCTTCTCTTTCTTTAGCTGAAGACATAATATGATTTTCTTTGCCCTTGGCATCATAAATATCTTTATCTTCTAAGGCAATATTAAAATCACCACAGATACATAATTCTTGGGGTTGAGAATTAATTATTTTATCTAGATATTTCCTGAGAGTTTCTAACCATTTAAGCTTATAAATATACTTGTCACTATCTAGGGAAGAACCATTAGGAACGTAGAGATTAATAATCCGAATATCGCCGATTACTCCAGTAATTACCCGTTTCTGTTCGTCTAGTTCTCCTGTTAAATTTTCTCCGATAATGGGACTAAATCCCACAGTGATATCGTCCATGGGTTTCTGGCTAAAAATCGCCACACCATTATAGGCTTTTTGTCCAGAAAGATAGAGATGATAACCCAAAGATTCAAAAGCTTCTCTGGGAAAATCTCGATCGATTACCTTGGTTTCTTGCAAGCATAAAACCTCAACGGGATTGAGTTGTAACCAGTTAATTACCTGCTCTTGTCGGCTGCGAATCGAGTTGACATTCCATGTGGCGATTTTCATAGCTAAAAACCAAGAATTTTTCTCACACTTCCTCAGCAAAACTACTGCGACGCACAAACTCAAACGGACCGGCGATCGAACCCCAGACTAATTGATCGGTTTCGGGATCTAAACCGCGATCAACGCTAATTAATCCCCGTTCACTAATTTCAAAACTATTATCTAAATAAGTCATTCTATCTTTGCGAAAGACTAAACATTGTTTACCCGGTTTCACCACCCCTTTAAAACTGTTACCTGTCCAAGTTACATTCATATCACAACCCGCCATCGGTTCTAATAGTTCTAAGCTGAGATTTTTGAGACGCTGGGGTTCTCTAGAAGCACCAAAAAAGTTAGCTTCCTCTTTAACTTTAAAGTTTTCTAGTTCAATATGGTCATCGACTACCGACAATTTAAATACTCGCAAACGATAGGGAGTATTGAGCATAAAATCGTAGGCCTGCTCTAAAAATAAACTGGTTCCCTTCAGTAATTCATCGGGCAAAGGGCGCATACACACGCGAATATGGGCAAAAAAAGGCGGATTAGCAAAAGCTTGTTCTTGATTACTAAAATCCGCCGCCATCCAGCGCGCTAGGGTTTTTATATCCGTGGGATGAGTCATAATTTTTGAGATGTGAATGGCTATTAGCTATCAGCCATCAGCTAGTTAATTGCTCTGATAATTTTTCACCGATTACTGATAACTATGCCCCGACAATTGTTATTGTGCAATTACTTTAATTTCGATATCGGCACTAACTTCGGGATGGAGTTTCACTTGTACTTTATAGACTCCCAATTGACCGATATCGGGGACGGTAATACCACGGCGATCGATTTCTAATTTAGCATTTTCTAGAATAACCGTAGCCACATCTTGACTGGTGACAGTACCGAAAATTGCCTCATTTTCACCCACCTGTTTAGGGATGCTGTAGGGACTGAGTTTTTCGAGCGCAGTTTTTCTGGTTTCCGCTTCTTGTTTTTCGGCGAGGAGACGTTGACGCTCTTTTTCTTTCCTAAATTCTGCTTGTTTAATCGCGCCTTTGGTGGCTAAAACGGCCACACCTTGGGGGATAAGGTAATTGCGCGCATAACCGGGGGCTACTTCCACCACATCGCCATTTTCACCTAATTTGCTGACTTTTTGATTGAGGATAACCTGCATTCGTTTCGCCATGATCTTGACCTAAAACAATAGTTCCAAAACCCCTATCATACCATGCAATCGTCAAATCTTGATCACAAGTTAGTTATTGCCGGCGGCGATTATTTGGGTTAATAGGGGACCGATTGCCTGAAAGGCCGAGGGTAAAACCGCTACGGTGGCGGCTGCAATAATAATTGTCGTGGCTAATCTCAGCACTTTCTCGGAGGCTTTTTCGTAGGTGTCAAATTTATAGTCGAGCTTGTCTAATCTTTGGTCTATTTCCTGAAAGCGTTGCCCCATAGCATCAAAACGTTGGTCTATTTCCTCAAAACGTAGATCTATCGCCTCAAAACGTTGATTTACTGCTGTTTGGAAGCTTTTCAGTTCGTTGAGAACATCGGTTAGGGTGGGTTCTTGAGTGGACATGGTGACACCTTGGGGAATTTGATCGCCTAGCACAATTATAACCCTAAGTCAAGCTTTTTTTGATGATAATTAACGTTTTTATTGATAATATTTTGACCTTGTTCCGGTATTGGAGACAACCAGTATTTCTATTCTAATAAGGTCTCTTTAATTGTTGTTAAAACTTTGCTATCTTTGACCATCCAAGCATGAAGCAATACGGGAATCGAAATTTCTTTGCCCACCGATAAACGGGAACTATAGGCGGGAAATATCATTAAATCGTAGGGAGTCCAGATAATTGTGGTTTTAATTTTATTTAAAATTTGTTGACAATCTTGATTTAAATCCTCTAGAAATTGACTTCCAGGCTGCATTTGTCTAATCCCATCTAAGGGTAAACTATACGCGGTTAAAGTGCCTCGATTCGGTGCAGAAATATTTAGGTAACGTTGCACTCTTGCCACTCCTCCCAATCTTTGCAGATAGTAGCGGGTAATTAGGCCTCCCATACTAAACCCAATCAGATCTACTTTCTGCTCTTTAGCAAAGTTTTTCTCGATATAATTGTCCACCTGACTGGCTAAAACTTCTAACTTTTCGTAACCATGATTGGGAATTAAATTAAAACTATGCACCTGCCAACCATGATAGTTTAAATACTCGCTCATCGGTTTAAAAACAGCAGTAGTGTCCAGAAAACCATGCACCAAAACAACGGGATTCATAGATGAGGTTTTATCCTTAAATTCTGAATCTATTCTAACGGATGATCGGGGTAATGAGCGAAAAATTTTTGGGAAGAGCCTATCTACTAGGTACGGCTACCGGCAACTTCTAAGGATTAGGGAAAAAACCAAAAAGTTTAGCGGCACCTCCTAAAATAGCGACTACCAATGCTATCAGAATTCCTCGATTGGTGAATTCCTGATAGGCAACCCTTGCAGTTAATCCATTGATTTTTTCGTCTAAAGCTTTAATATCTCCCTTGAGTTCGGCCTGTCCTATTTCTACTTTAGTTAACCGGTCTTCTATCTTGTCAAATCTCTCATCAATACGTTTTTCCAGAGAGTCGATTTTCTCGTCAATACGTTTTTCCAGAGAGTCGATTTTCTCGTCAAGGCGTTTTTCTAGAGAGTCGATTTTCCCCTCAATCCTTGTCAGGACAGCTTCTAGGGAATAAGTGACAGTTTCGTTAGACATTTTGAGCAACTCCAAAAGTCAAATCTTCAGGGGTAAATGCTGGAGGCTATATTTTACGGAAAAATCAGGGGTCTATAGGCGGACACGGATTCCCATTATAATAAAATTATAAGTCAAGACTTGAGTTTTTGTCAAGCTTTTTTTTGACGGCAATCAATGGCAAGAATTTCGGGGAAGTATTTAGCCACCGATGCCTAACCGTCCCGCTAAACTAGGGCTTAAAGGAATCAGAGTCGCCAACATTAAAAAGAGTAGTAATAAACCCCAACCGGCGCGGGTGTCATCGGGTTCGGTTAACTCGTTTAAACTCGGTCTTTCCAACTCTCTTTGTAAAAAAGCGACTAAAATTGTCCAATAGAGAGGAATCGGATTACTGGGATTAACTAAGGAAATAATGCCCAAAATAACCAAAGTAGCCACAGTGGTGCGGCGGGCAATTTTGCGACCATAAATAGCCTGAACAATTCTGCCACCATCTAACTGTCCAGCAGGCAGTAAATTAAGGGCGGTAATCACCAATCCTAGCCAACCGATAACAGTTAAAGGATGCACGGAGATAACGGCATTTTGTAACTCGTCGCCCAAAACTATCCGCGCTAAAAAACTCACTAAAATTGAACTTTGGAAAAAGGTACTAGGGATTTGAAAAAGGCTGGCAGAATTAGATAAAGTCAGTCCAACGATTAACAAGATTAAAGAAACCAAACCTCCCAAAGCAGGACCAGCGAAAGCTATATCAAATAGGACACTGCGGTTAGGTAATAAAGATTCAAAACGAGTAATCGCCCCAAAAGAACCAATCTGCCAAGTGGGAAGAAAATAGGGTAAACTGAGACGAACATTATGGCGTTTAGCGATAATTAGATGACCGATTTCGTGGGCAATTAATACCGACCATAAACCCAAACTCAGGGGAATTGCTTCTCGATATCTCTGCCAATTACTAAACAAATCAAAACCCAATAAAATTCCCGCCGCTTCTAAGCTGGTGACAATGGTGGCTACTAACAAAACTAAAGAGAGATTTTTTTGAGCAAGAGTGGCAGGACTAGGATCGTTAGTTTTGGGAAGGATAATTACCACAGGTTTTTCCTCGGTTCCTTCCACCAGAAATAAACGATATTTATCGCCAAAATGAACACTTAATTTCTGGGTTAAGCGCGAGTGAACGATATCTGGTTCTCCCCGTAAATTGCCTTTAAAAATTGCCCCTTCCTGAAAAGAGATAGTCTCGGTGGCAAAAAAAGTATCTATCCCAAAAATACTCTGAATAACTTTTAAATCCTCTTCGGGAATTGGCATCACATCCGGCACAATTGCTGTCACCGCTGCCGGGGTTTCTAGAGGAGTAACGGACTGGCTAACTGCCTGGTTAACTTTCGGTTCAATTATCTGATTGGTTTTCAGTAAGCGTAAACGGTTGCCCAAATAAATATAGATAATTGTGGAAGCAACCAGTAAAAAGAGAATTACCGCTAGATTGAGATAAATTCCTGCCGCAAATAGCCCGAAAAAAATTAACCAAGGAGCTATTAAGACCAGGGATTGTAACCAAGGTAAAATTCCCAGTTGGCCGTAGGGTTTAGCTCGATAAAAACTCCAAGTCAAGATAGCACCAGCGACGAGGAAAATAACAGCGACCGCAGCAATTTCCGAAGAAATATTAACCATAGGAAAGTCAAAATCAATAGGTTTTTATCAATCAATTTGATTATAAGCTTGCAGGGCGGCCCGTAATTGCCCTCGATGCTTTTGTAACAATTCTTGTCCTGCCGCCGCCGAAAGTCCCGTTTTCTGCATTAACAAAGCCAGTTTAACCCGGCGGCCACTTTTTTCCAGTAAAATTGCCGCTTCCTCACGACTAATATCGCTAAGGTTACAGATAATCCGCAGGGCGCGGTCATGGAGTTTATGATTAGTAACTGCCACATCGACCATCTGGTTGCCGTAAACCTTGCCTAACATGACCATTGTCCCTGTGGAAAGGATATTTAAAGCCATTTTCGTCACCGTTCCCGCTTTCAGACGGGTGGAGCCGGCCAGAAGTTCTGGTCCGGTCAATAAGCGGATATCCACATCCACAGGAATCTCCACTTGTTCGGCGGGGACACAACTAATGGCAATCGTCGTCGCACCCCGCTGTTTTGCCGCCTGTAAAGCCCCGTGAACGTAGGGGGTGGTACCCCCGGCGGTAATCCCCACTACCACGTCTAATTCGTGAATTTCTCGCTGGGCAATAATCGCCGCCCCATCTTCCGCTTTATCCTCCAAATCTTCGGAACTACGCACCAGCGCCGCCGCTCCACCGGCAATAATTCCCTGTACCAATTCCGGGGGAGTGCAGAAGGTGGGGGGACATTCGGCCGCGTCCAAAACCCCCAGCCGGCCACTGGTTCCCGCCCCAATGTAAAAGAGTCTACCACCTTTAGCCAGAGCTTGACTGGTCAGGGAGATTGCTAGGGCCAATTCTTGCCGGGCCATGGCGATCGCTTTTATGGTTTGGGCATCCTCCTGATTGAAGAGATCCACCAATTCGAGCGGGTTTAATTGGTCTAAATTTAGGCTGTTTGGGTTAATTTGTTCGGTTAACAGGTGTCCTCTGCTTTCCCACTGTTCCATAACGGTTTAATTGAGCTTTTCGTAAGATTATTTTCAGTATATAGCCAATCGGTGGGTAAAAAGCTTGACAATTGCCGCCCGAATATTAGACAATGGTAAATTGTGTCAATTCCTGCTCGGATCAGGTGAAGACATTAGCACAAAAGCTGGAATTTTTTTCGGCTACCTGTACGGCAAAACGAGCGCAGAAAATTTATGAGTTACGCGATTATTGAGACCGGTGGCAAACAGATTCGGGTGGAACCCGGTCGCTATTACGATATTGAACTTCTTCCCGTCGATGAACAAAGTACCCATACCATCGACAAAGTGCTATTAATCCATGATGAGGATGATATTAGCATCGGTCAACCCTTTATCGAAGGGGCCACCGTGGAAGGGACTGTCATGCAACATCGTCGGGGCAAAAAAGTTATTGTCTATAAAATGCGCCCGAAAAAGAAAACCCGTAAAAAACGCGGTCATCGTCAAGAAATTACCCGTTTTATGATTGATTCAATCAATTATAACGGTAAGACCCTAGTCGCCACTGCTGCTACCTCCGGTGCTGAAGTTGTGGAAGATAGTAGCGATGAAGAAGAATAACTTTTAGAATCAAAAAAGCATTTGGAGAGAAATTATGGCTCATAAGAAAGGTACGGGTAGTACCCGCAACGGACGCGATTCTCGTTCCCAGAGACTAGGCGTTAAGCGCTACGGTGGTCAAGTGGTAAAAGCGGGAAATATTCTCATCCGTCAACGAGGTACTAAAGTTCACCCGGGTAAAAATGTTGGTCGTGGTGGCGATGATACTTTATTCGCTTTAATTGATGGTGTGGTCAAATTTGAATACAAGGATAAAAGTCGCCGTCAAGTTAGCGTTTATCCTGCTGAAGTTAGCGCCAGTTAATTCCATCAACTCTGATTAATTTTTTCCCTGTAACCTCCTAACTCATCCTAGGGGGTTTTTTCAGATAATTTATATCTGTTGACAGGGTAGATCGAACACTCATGGATTAAAATAATCCGAAAGTAGCTCGGAAAAGATGGACTCACCATGATTTTTAAAATTGCCGATATCTTAAAAAATTTGCCCTGGTCTTTCGATTCTACTGCCGAATTACCCTGGTTAGATCGCTCGCGAGCGGAAAAATCCCTGCAAAAAGCTCGTCAACAACGGCGAATTTCCGAACGAGAATATCAACTCCTCGACCATTGGCGAGAATTGGGTTATTGTATTGTCAAAGATTTAATTCCCGCAACGGCGATCAATAATTTAGTAGCAGAATTAGCCGATTTATTTTTCCTAGAATCGGCTATCCCTGGATTAAGAATTGAAGGCATTCAAGCAGAAAATCTACCGGCGAGTTTAAGTCACGAGCAAGTTTTAGCCCTAGATATGGAGCAAAGAAAAGCCTTGGTTAATTCTATTTGGCGACTCCATGCCTTTCATGAGATTTCCCCCGCTGCTCGAGCAATTTTTGACAATCAAAATCTGAGAGATTTAGTTAGGGTCTGCTGAATAAATGTGAAATGTAGGCAAGGTAGAGGTTTTGTGGCTTTTCTCCCGAAACAGGTGCAAGATTCTGAGAGAATCGTGCTTCAAAACCTTGCGTCTTCATGGTTCCGCGTCCTGTAGGGGCGAAGCA